>DASVVI010000086.1:0-7053 GCA_036386635.1 Longimicrobium sp. | reverse complement strand
CTTCTGACGGCCGTTGGGGTCGGCGGGGTCGTAGACGCAGACGTTGTGCATCATCCCCTCGTCCTCGTGCTGCAGGACGTGGCAGTGGAAGACGAACGGACCCGCCGCGATCGGCTCGAAGACGAAGCGGATCACCACCGTGTCGCCCACCGTGTTCCCCGCCGCGTCGCGGTGCACGCCGATGGGGATGTTGTCGCGCAGACGGCCCTCGTTGGCCGGCTGCCCGTTCACCGTCATCACCGCGAAGTCGGTCTGGTGGATGTGAAAGGTGTGGAGGTTCTTCGTCTCGTTGATGATGGTCCACTCCTGCACCTGGCCCCACGGCATGGCCACCGGCGGATGGTTGGGGGCGTAGATGGTGTCGTTCACCCCCGCGCTGTCGCCCACGAACTGGTAGGTGAAGGTGTGCCGGTTCACGTCACGCGCCTCGGTGAGGAAGCGCAGCGTGTCGAGCACGGCGTCGTCGCGCCCGGCAGGCACGGGCCGCGACACCCGGCGCGCCGCGCGCGAAGGCATGCCCACCAGGTACCCCAGCCTTGCCGGGCGCGCGTTGGGGAAGATGGTGTCCGTGTACAGCTCCACCCGCCTGCCCGGCGCGGGCCCGGTGACGATCACCTCGGCGCGGCTTCCCGGCGGCAGGTACAGCGAGTCCACCGTCTCGGCGCGGGCGAGCGGGTTGCCGTCCAGCGCCAGGAGCGTCCACTGCATCCCGCGCAGCTTGAGGTTCAGGAAATGATTCGCGCCGAAGTTGCCGATGTGCCACAGCTGCTTCTCGCCGGGCGCCACCGGAAGCAGCGCGCAGGTGCTGCCGTTGATGTTGAACACCGTCCGCGACGCGAAGGTGAACGACATGTCGCGGACGAGCAGCGTCCTCTCCCGCACGCCGCGGTACTGGGGGAAGTACTTGAGGATGGAGCCGATCATCAGCGCCCCGCTCAGCCCGCCGGCCACCTGCGACCCCGTAAGCCCGTGCGGGTGCGGGTGATACCAGAACATCCCCTCGGTGTGGTAGCTGGGAATGGGGAAGTCGTAGCGCCGCGCCGGCGCGCCGGTGGGGATGGCCACGTGCGTGACGTTGTCGCCGCCGTTCGGCCGGGGGGTGACCACCAGGCCGTGGTAGTGGTAGTTGGTGAACGCCACGTCCGCCGCCGTCTGGTCCTTGGTGGGGCGCATCGCGTTCACCACCGACATGTCCACCGTGTGCCCGGGGGAGATGAGGAGCGTGGGCGCCACGAACTGCCCGTTGTAGACGTTCGTGGTGTACGTGGTGTCGCCGATGCGGTAGGTGGCCGGCGCCATCCGCATGACGGTGCCCTGCAGGTCCCTCTGCACGGGATCCTTTACCGGCCCGCACTCCTGTGCGGCGGCGTACTGCGCGGAAAGCCCCACCGCGAGCAGCGGAGGGATGATACGGGGGAGTAGCGGGCGCATGTTCGTCCGGTGGATCAAAAGGTGTGACTGCGGGACCCGCGGGAAGGATGGACGTGGAGGATATTCTGCGCTGAAGGCTGGCGGGGGACGCCGGCCGAATCCACGAACCGGCGCATAATACGAAGCACCGCCGCGGCGTGCAATGACTCCGCGCTGCGGCGTGGGAAGGCGCTACCGCAGCTCCAGCCGCATCAGCACGCGCGGAAAGCCGTTGATGACCGACGTGGTGTCCGCCGCCTTGCGAAACCCGGCCTTCTCAAAGAGCGCGCGCGTCCCGACGTACGCCATGGTGAGATCCACCTTGCCGCCCTGGTTGTCGACCGGGTAGCCCTCGATGGCCGGCGCGCCCCGCGACCGCGCGTACTCCACCGCGCCGGCGAGCAGCGAATGCGAGATCCCTTTTCCGCGGTGTCCCGGCCGCACGCGGATGCACCACACCGCCCACACGTCCGCGTCATCTACGTGCGGGATGGCGCGGGCGCGCGCAAAGGTAGTCTCCGCGCGCGGCGCGACCGCCGCCCACCCCACGACCTCGTCTCCGTCGTACGCGAGCACGCCGATCGGCCCGCGCTCCATGAGCTCGGCCACCTTTTCGCCGCGGGCGGGACCCTGCAGCGAGACGTTCTCCTTGGACGGGATGCGGTAGCTGAGGCACCAGCACACGTTCGCGTCCGGCCGCTTCGGCCCCACCATCGTCCTGACATCATCGAACACGGTCGCCGGCCGAACTTCGATCGCCATGCGTTAGATCCCTGGGGGAGGGGGAGAAGAGCAGCCCTCGAAAGAGACACGGAGGGCCGGGGCGGCGTCAAGTTCGCCGCCAGCGGCCGAACAAACGCTTGCAGGCGCCGCGCAGGACGGCAACATTGGGGTGTCCAGCTCGCTACGATCGCAGTTCTTTCGGACCAGGGCTATCGTCCGTGTCACATCTCGCATGACGGAGACGATCGACACGCGCGTCGGACCGCTGCCGACCGACGCGGTTGTCCAGGCATACCGCGGCTTCCAGAAGCGGCTGGCCTCGGGCGGAGTTGCTTCGCTGCCGGATCTGGATGACCCTGAGGAGGCGGGGCACGAGGCTTTCGAGGGTGCCATCTGGAACGGCCCCGCCCAAACGGCCTGGCGCCTCGTGCTGGAGCTCCTCCGTACCGCACCGGATGACGACCTCGGGTTCTATGCTGCCGGCCCGCTCGAGGATCTGGTTCGCCTGCACGGCGCCGAGCTCATCGATGAACTCGAGGCGGAGGCGCGCCGCGACTCCCGGTTCCGTTGGGCGCTCGGCTGCATCTGGCTGTCGCATGGAGAGTTGCCTCCCGACGTCCTCGCCCGCGTCGTGCACGCAAGCGGCAATCAGATTAAGCCGCTGCCTCCTCTGGATGAGCCCGATCACGGATAGTGCGACGGTGCGGCCGAGCTCCAGACGCTGGCAGCTTGCCGCATCGCACAGCAGCTTGGTTCCACGACCCATCGCGCAGTGAGCTCCATGAACGATCCATTTGCACCAGACGACCCCACGCCGCCAGTGGAGGGGACGCTTCGCAGGGCTGGGCCCGGCTCTCGGCCGTATTCCCGGTCCCGGATGAGCCCGCTCGGCAAAGCGGGACTGGCGGTCGCGCTCGTGGCCGGAGTTGCGGGCGTGTTGTTCGGGGCCGGACGCGGCGTGTGCGACAACACGCCGGTCGCGGAGGTGCCTTCCCCTGGCGGCACCCGCAAGGCGGTGGTCTTCGAGCGTAGCTGCGGCGCGACGACCGGGTTCAGCACCCAGGTGAGCGTCCTGTCCTCGCACGCGAAACTGCGGGGGGCCGCCGGCAACGTCTTCATCGCCGACACCGATCATGGCGCTGCCCCAAGCGGACCCGGAGGCGGCCCTGTGGTCGAGCCGGTCTGGATCGCTGAGGATCGCTTGCTGATCCGCCATCACCGCCTGGCGCGCGTCTTCCTGTCCGAAGCACGTGCCGGGATTGTCGCGGTCACCTACGAGGCGCGATGAGGAGCCGCGCTCGAACCACCGCGCACTGCAGGCGACACGCGCGGCACCTGCTGAGATTAGCGTCCGGCGACGCCTCGAACCCTACTTATGATCGATTTGGAACTGGCGCAGCGATTGGCGCTCAATCATCTGGCAGCGTACGAGCGGCAGGGGAACACCCGCCTCGTGCTTCTGGGCGATCGAACGCGGGAACTGCCGTACGGATGGGTATTCTTCTACCAATCCCGGCGCTATGTGGAGACAGGCGACCCGCGCGAGATGCTGGCTGGGAACGCACCATTGCTGGTGACCCGTTCGGGCGAGTTGTACGAGACGGGAACCGCACATCCATTGGAGACCTACCTGCGCGAGTACGAGCGCAGCGGAAGCCCGGTGCCCCCACTCGCAGGCGTGGCAGTAGAGGTGCGCATCAAAGGGTGGCGCGTTGGGCTCCAGAAGGTGAGTGTGACACAGGCGATCCGTGATGAGGCCGAAATGAGCCTCGGCGCCGCAAAGGCGATCACAGACGCCGTGTTGCGCGGCGAATCCGCCTCCGTGCCAGTCAGGAACTGGGCTACGGCGGTGCGCTTGGCGGAGCACCTCCAGAAACTCGGTGCTGACGCGCACCCTGCACGGGCGCCCGAACGTTGAGGCGAGGAGGCGTTCGGCGTCGGCGGGTGTGAGGGGGCGGGCGAAGAGGATAGCCCTGGCCGAAGCGGCACCCATTCGTAGCAGCCCGCTCGCCTCCTCCTCCGAGGGCGGCGGGCGCAAAACATCTACCTCACCGGGCTCGGCGGCGGCGGCATGCAGATCGTGGAGTGGGAAGGATCCGTAGGCGCGATGAACGAACCCCCGCCGCTGTACGCGCGCCGCCATACGCCTCCTACTACACCATCCTGATAATCAAACGAGGTGCCTTGTTATGGAGAACCGAGTCGCAGCCAAGGTGCGGGGATTGGGCCACCACTACTCCGATGGGTTAGAGATGTTATCCGTCGATGTGAAAAAGGTTGAAGCGGACGGATTGCCATACCGCGACAGTACGAGAGTACCCATCACGCTTCAGCTTGGGCGTGAGTCATACCGAGCCGGCATCCGTACCACCGCGCGTATGTCTACGGTCTGGATTTCTCCGGATCTTGTGGATAGCAGCGGAGAGCGGACCAAGCTAGCCAGGGTACTGGCCCGCCACGGACTGCAAAAGAATCAGCCCGTGTTCCTCTACGTAGATGACGCCGTCGTTCGCCTCACTCCTGCGTCCTGATCAGCCTAGCCGAGTTGTTCGGGGCTGGCCGCCCAAACCCGGCATTCGGCAGCCGCACCTGTACACGTTCCGCGACGAGAGGCACGAAAACGTATGCCGTTGAATGCCAAGCAGCTGCTCCGCGATGCGGTGGAGCGGCTCCCGGAGGACGCGACCGTGGAGGACGCCATGGATCGGCTGTACTTCGTCTTGAAAGTCGCACGTGGGCTGCAGGCCGCGGACCGCGGCGACGTGGTGACGCACGAGGAAGCTCGCCGTATCCTGCTAGCGGACCGGCGCGGCTGAACGAACGGTCCGCCTGCCTACGCGGTGACCGGGGTGCCGGGGGTGGCGGCGAGGAGGCGTTCGGCGTCGGCGGGGGTGAGGGGGCGGGCGAAGAGGAAGCCCTGGCCGAAGCGGCACCCCATCCGCAGCAGCGCGCTCGCCTCCTCCTCCGTCTCCACGCCCTCGGCGACCGTCTCCAGGTGCAGGATCTCCGAAAGCGAGAGCAGGGTGCGGATCACTGCCTCCAGCGCGGGATCGGAGCGCATCTGGTGCACGAAGGAGCGGTCGATCTTGAGCGTGTCCAGCGGGAGCCGGTGGAGGTAGGCCAGCGACGAGTACCCCGTGCCGAAGTCGTCGATGGCCACGCGCACACCCGACGCGCGCAGCCGGTGCAGGAGCGGCCCGACGGCGGCCGGGTCGTCCATGATGACGCTCTCGGTGATCTCCAGGTGCAGGCGGTCCGGCGCGAAGCCCGTCTCTCCCAGCAGCTCCTGGATCTCCTGCGCCAGGGCGGGGCGCAGGAAGTGGCGGGTGGACAGGTTCACCGAGAGCCAGAGCTCCTCCATCCACGGGTGCGAGTGGCGCCACGCCTGCATCTGCCTGCACCCCTCGCGCAGCGCCCAACGCTCCAGCCCCGTGACGATCCCCGTCTGCTCGGCCAGCGGGATGAAGTCGGCGGGGGAGCAGAGGCCGAGGGTGGGGTGCTCCCAGCGCATCAGCGCCTCGAAGCCCACCAGCTCGCGCGTGTCCAGGCGGACCACGGGCTGGTAGTGCAGCCGCAGCTCGCCGCGTCCGGTCGCGTGGCGCAGCTCGCCCTCCATGGCCACCTGGGCCAGCGAGTGGGCGTGCAGCTCGTCGTCGGCCACCTCGAAGCGCGAGCGGCCCCGGGCCTTGGCGCGGTACATGGCCGCGTCGGCATCGCGCAGCGCGTCCTCCGGGCGCGCGAAGCCGGTGGAGCTGACGGCGATCCCCATCGACACCGTGACCACCACCGGCTCCCCGCCCGCATCGATGGGGGCGACGAGCGCGTGCTGGATGCGCTGCGCCACCAGCGAGGGCTCGTCCACGTCCTCCACCAGGAGCGCGAACTCGTCGCCGCCCAGCCGCGCCACACTGTCGCCGTGGCGAAGGCACTGCTCCAGCCTGCGGGCCACCACCGTCAGCACCCCGTCGGCCGCCACGTGGCCCACGCGGTCGTTGATGACCTTGAAGCGGTCCAGGTCCAGAAAGATGACCGCGAAGTGGAACGCGGGCTGGCGGTGCGTGCGGGCGATGGCGCGCTCCAGCCGGTCGAGGAAGAGGGCGCGGTTCGGGAGGCCGGTGAGCGAGTCGTGAAGCGCGTCGTGGACGAGCTGCTCCTCGAATCGCTTCCGCTCCGAGATGTCGGACTGCGATCCCACCATCCGCACGATCGACCCGTCCGGCCCCACCACGCGCACGCCGCGCACCAGCACCCATCGCCAGCTCCCGTCGCTGTGGGAGATGCGGTGCTCGGACTCGAAGTGCGTCCCGACGGGGCCGCCGGCCGGGAACAGCTCCGCGTCCACGCGCGCGCGGTCGGCGGGGTGGATGCGGCCCAGCCAGGCTTCGGGGCCCTCCTCGTCATCCGGCGCGCCTGCGATCTCGCGCCAGCGCGGCGAGAGGTAGAGGGTGCCCGCCGCCACGTCCCAATCCCACAGCCCGTCGTTCGCGCCGAGGGCGGCGAGCGCGTACCGTTCCTCGCTGGCGGCGATCTCGAGCTCGGCGCGCAGCCGGTTGCGCACCACCACCCAGAACAGCCCCAGGATCGCCACCAGGTAGCTGGCGAAGAGGAGCGGGCTCATCCGCGGCTCGGCTACCCGTGACGCGACGACCGTCACCCCCGCCAGCGTCGCGAGCCCGTACACCGTCAGCGAGATGGTGCCGCGGAAGAGCATGCTGATGACCGCCACGATCACCATCAGCCCCAGCGCGTACTCGGGCGCGAAGTCGTTGAGGTCCATCAGCAGCACGACCCACCCGGTGACCGTCGCGAACGTCACGTGCATCACGAAGACGAAGCCCGGCCGGCCCGGTACGTACGACGCGATGTACAGCGCGGCGCACACCGCGGCGACCGCGAAGCGGTACGACCAGGGATCGTGCG
>DASVVI010000085.1:0-2514 GCA_036386635.1 Longimicrobium sp. | reverse complement strand
TAGCTTCCTAGGCCGATCCTGTGCGTACCAGATCAGCGCGTGCGCATCCGTGACCGCGAGCGAGGTCATGGCTACAGGTCGCCGAACTTCGCGTCCGCGGCGGCCGAAGCGCGACGGCGGTTCTCCTCGAACCACTCGTCGAACTCCTCCGGCGGCACCGTCAACTCCATGCTCCCTTTCAGCTTGAAAGGGCGCTCCCGGATCTGCCGGAGCCCGGCCGCGGCCGCCATGAGGTACTCGTAGTGGCCGGCGTCCACGAGCACCGCACGCCCTTTCTGGCTGCGGTGCTCGATCACGACCGCTTCCTGGGGATCGGCCGTGACCTGGTCCACCAGGTCAAACAGATTCGCCCGCGCTTCGGACACGCTCACCTTCTTCACGACGCACCTCCGGGTGCAGGCTGTACGTTTTACCTGTACAACTTGCACCCGGAAAGCCCCGCGATCAAGTCTTCTGTCGCTCACCGCTCGAAAACGGTCAGGCGGCACCCTCGGTCGGGCGCCCGCCGGAGCGGCTGCGGCCACTGTTGCGCCCGCCGCCCTGTCCGCGACCGTCCGCGGAGCGGGGATGCTGGCCGCCGCGGTCGTTGCGCGGCCGCCCGCCGTCGGAGGGACGGCCCTCCGCGCGGGGACGGTCTCGCGACGGCTCGGCCGGACGGCGCGGGCCACGGCTGGACCCGCCCGCGGCCTCGTTCTGCGCCTTGCGCTCCGCCTTGGCCTTGGCGCGGGCGCGCTCCTCCTGCTTGCGCGCGCGGATCTCGGCGATGCGCTCGGCGAGCGGCACCTCGAAGCGCTCCGTGGGCTTGCGGTTGTAGTCGAAGTCCGCCACCGTCACGCGCGGCAGCTTCTTGCCGACCGCCCGCTCGATGGCGCGCAGGTCCGCCTCTTCCTCGGGCGAGACGAACGTGTACGCGTCGCCCGTGGCCTCGGCGCGCGCCGTGCGGCCCACGCGATGGATGTAGTCCTCCGGCACGTGCGGAACGTCGAAGTTCACCACGTGCTCCAGCGCTTCCACGTCGATGCCGCGGGCCACGATGTCGGTGGCCACTAGCACGCGGAACTTGCCGCTCTTGAAGCCAGCCAGCGCCTCGGTGCGCTGCGGCTGGCTGCGGTTGCCGTGGATCTTGGCGTTGGGAACGCGGTTCTTCTCCAGGAAGTCCGCAAGCCGGTTGGCCCGGTGCTTGGTGCGGGTGAAGACGATGACGTTGCCGATCTCGTCGCGCTTCAGCAGCTCCAGAAAGAGCTCGGCCTTGAGCGCCTCCTGCACGGGGTAGATGGCCTGCGTGATCCCCACCGCCGGCGCGGCCTTGCGCTCCTGGTTGATGAGCGCCGGCTGCTTCAGCATCTCGCCGGAGAGCTTGCCGATGGCGTCCGGCATGGTGGCGCTGAAGAAGAGGGTCTGCCGGTTGGTGGGCAGGTGCTTCAGCACGCGGCGGATGTCGGGGAGGAAGCCCATGTCCAGCATGCGGTCCGCCTCATCCAGCACCAGCACTTCAAGGCCGCTCAGCTTCGCGTACGGCTGCTTGAAGTGGTCCAGCAGCCGCCCGGGAGTGGCGATGATGATGTCGACGCCGCTGCGGAACGCGTGCTCCTGCGGCCCCATCCCCACGCCGCCGAAGACGGCCGCGCCGGTGACGGGCGTGTGCACCGCCAGCTCCTCGAGGTGCTGGTGGATCTGCGCGGCCAGCTCGCGCGTAGGAGTGAGGATCAGCGCCCGCGTGGTGCCGCGGGGCTTGTCCATCAGTCGCTGGATGATGGGGAGAAGGAAGGCGGCCGTCTTGCCGCTCCCGGTCATCGCGCACGCCAGAACGTCGCGCCCTTCCATGGCGGGCGGAACGGCCTGCTCCTGGATGGGCGTGGGGCGCGTGAACCCGAGCTCCTTGATCCCCTTCAGGAGCGTCGGGTGAAGTTGCAGCTTGTTGAAAGGCATGAACCCATCGGAAACGGGAAGCGGAGCGGCGCAACGGCGCCACTCCGCGCAGAGTCGCCCCCGCGGTGCGTTCCGCGTGCGGCGACGGCCGGCCCGATCGGCCGGACGCATCTAACTTAACACAGTTCACGTGTTTACGGCACCCTTGGAGCCGAAATGTCCCCTGTGAGGCAGGACTTCCTGCTGCGGATGATCGAGGAAGCCTTCGACGTGATCCGCCGCATCCGCCGCCGCCGGCAGGAGGGCGACCCCGCCGCGGCCATCCGCGACGCCGACGCCGCGATCGACGCGCTGCTGGGCCCGGCGGCCGGCGTGGCCACGCGCCTGGACCCCTCCACCGCCGCGCAGCTCATCCGCAATCCCGAGCAGGTGGCGCTCTGGGCGCGCATCCTCGCGGAAAAGGCGGAGGCGCTGCGCGAGGCCGGCAACGAGCCCGGCGCCCGCCTCGTGGGCCGCCGCGCGCTGGAGACGGCGCTCGAGGCCTGGCTCCTGGAAGACGAGCAGCGCCGCCTCACCCCCGCCCTCCGCGAGGTGCTCGACGAGGCGCTCGCGATGGCGCGCACGTGGGGGGAGCCGGCGGCCCTG
>DASVVI010000084.1:0-3381 GCA_036386635.1 Longimicrobium sp. | reverse complement strand
TGCCGAACTCGGGCATCTCGGTGAGCCCCACGATCCCGGAGGTGTGGTCGAGCAGCCGGCGCAGCGTCACTCGGTTGCCGCGCGTGTCGAAGCCGGGGAGCCACTGCGTGATCTCGTCGTCCAGGCTGAGCTTCCCCTCGTCACGGAGCTGGAGCAGCGCGACGGCGGTGAACTGCTTGGTGACGGAGCCGATCTCGAACATCGCGTCGCGCGGCATCGGCACGTCCCACTCGACGTTCGCCTTTCCGTACCCCTGGTAGAGCAGCGTGTCGTTCCCCCTCACCACCGCCGCGACGATCCCCACGGCGCGGTTCTCCTTCACGCCGGATGCGGCGATCGAGTCCAGCCGTACGTGGAGCGGACGTCCCGGCTGCCCGCCCGCCGCCGAGGCGCTGATGGCGGCGAGGGCGATGGTGGCGAGGGATGAACGGAGTGTGGCTGTCCTGAGCATGGATGCGCGGTCTGGTTGGGGGTCGGGGTCCCACGAGCGTCTCTTCTTCGCTGTGCAATGCTAAGTACGTGGGCGGCCGCCGTGTGTCAAACCACCTGCACCTGGATCACACCGCGCCGCGCCCAGCCGGAGCGCTACGCCGCCGCGCGTCCGCATCCCCGACGCCGGCCAGCGGGTCACCAGCGCCCACGAGCCCCGGTTCGACTGCGTTCAGTAGCGCGTGCTCCGCGCGCTGGGCCAGCTTGAGCGAACCGCCGGCCGCGACCGCGCCGAACAGTGCCGCCAGCGCCGCGTCATCCAGGATGAGCCCCGGCGGTATCAGTCCCCCGCCGGAAAGCACGCTCATCGTCTGGAGGAAGAGCGGCACAAACAGTCCCGCCATGACCCCGCCTCCGACCCCGAAGCGGAGCGCGCTCATCTGCGCGAGGCGGCGCCCCCGGTACAGCGTCCCGATGGCGAGGGAGAATGCTCCCCCCACGATCCCGCCCATCACCCCGAGCCGCGCGGCGATCCCGAGCCCGTCCACCCAGATCACCCCCGCGGGGAGGAGGCCGGCGGCCTTCAGCACGGCGAACACCGCGAGCGCGAGGGCGGTCCACCCGGCGCCCCACACCAGGACGTTTCCGATCGCGCCCCGCAGGCGCCTGCTGAAGCTGGCACTCATGATGGCACTCCCTGTCGTGGTGAAGCGGCAGCGAGGCGGGGCGCCGCGCGCGTTCCACCTCTGCGCGCGACGTCGGGGAAAGATCCGCGGCCGAAGAACACCTTGTGCGCGACGGTGCGGAACGGGGGAAGGCGGAGCACCGCGCACGCCAGCTCGGCCGCCAGTGGCGAGCGCACCGCCGCCAGCGCCCGGCGGATGAGGAGGCGCGTGCGGAAGCGGGGCCGCAGTGAAGTGCCGTCGTACGGCGCCAGCGCGGCCGGGTCGCCCGTCGCCAGTAGCTCGACCGCCACCTCCGCGGCCAGGGCGGAGAGGCGGAGGCACGGGTCCAGCCCGCCCGCCGTCAGCGGCGACACGGCGCCTGCCGCGTCGCCGGTAAGCAACCCGCGCGCGCAGGCGATGCGCGGCAGCACTCCGCCCACCGGGATGCGCCCGCCGCGACGCTCGCACGGCACCGCACCTTCCAGCCCGAAGCGCGCCGCCACGCGGGCCTTGAACCGCCGCAGCGCCTCCGCCGGCTGGAAGCGCGATGCGTAGCCGCCCACGCCCACGTGCACCTCCTCGCCATCGTCCACCACCCAGGCGATGTAGCCGGGCGCCACGCTGGGATCGATCCAGCAGTGAAAGGTGGGGACGTGCCCCGTGGCGACGCCGCGGAACACCTCCTCCACCCCCACGATCCACTCGCGGTTCTGGTCCAGCCCCAGCGCCGGCGCCACCCGCGACGTCGCGCCGTCCGCGCCGACCACGAAGCGCGCCAGGAGCCGCTCGCGCCGCCCGCCCCGCTCCAGCGCCGCGGCGGAGCCTGCCCCCTCCGGCTCCAGACCGGCCAGGGTGGTGGAGGGTGACCACTGCACGCCCGCGAGAAGGCAGGCGTCCAGCTCGCGGCGGTAGAGCGCGCCCATGCGACCCACGCGATACTCGTCGTGCGGGCTCTCCAGGAGCTGCGACCGCCCACTCGGCGAGTAGAGCGCCACGCGCCGCACCGGCGGCCCCAGGCAGTCGTCCGGCAGCTCGAAGCTCTCCAGCGTCCGCCGGACGAAGATGCCGGTGGTGTGCACCGCGTGATCGACGGCGGGCTTGCGGTCGGCCAGCAGCACGCTCGCGCCGGCCTCGCCCAACCGGCGGGCGCACTCCAGCCCCGCCAGCCCCGCGCCCACCACGAGCACGTCCACTCGTGCGCTCATGACCCGCCTCCCGCGCCGGTTCCATCCACCTCGGCCACGTGCTCCTGCGTGTGTCGGTCGATCATCTTGTCCCGAAGCTCGAATGCAACGCCGTCCAACCGTCGTAGAAAGTACTTTACAATACAAAGAGTGCTCGCGCAAGTTCCCTGGCACGGGCGGGCGCGTACGAGTGATGGCTACATCTGCCGGAACAGATGCAGGTAGCCGCGGCTCACCGGCAGCACCTCGTCGCGGCCCCGGAGGTGAATCTCCGCAGGTTTTCGTGCCGCTTCACGTAACGGATCGCGCGCAGGTTCACGACGACAGAGCGATGGACCTGCGCGAACTGCTGCGGGTCAACCTGACCAGCGGCTTGAGCAGAATCCGGATCACCGCGAGTGAGTGGCCGGTACGATCGCTTCGTGCCGGATGAGCGCCGGCAACTTGCCGCGGCCGCGGACCCTCCATAGCCAGTAGAACATCGCGCCGAACACCAGCAGGATCGGCAGCGCGCGCATCGGCCCCGTCGTGAACGGCTCGGGAAGCACCTTTGCCACCCGCTCGCGGATCGAAAAGAACGACCCGGCCGCGATGAACAGCGCGAAGCACATCCGCCACAGGTGCCGCGCCAGCCGAGGACCGCCGCGCGGCGCGCCGGACCGCATGATGCGCAGGTCGCCGGCCGCCGACAGCGTCAGCACGGTAGCCAGGACGAACGACATCACGCCGATCGTGCGGAACGGGACCCCGCTGGGAGAAACGCGCGTGCTGCTGACGCCCATCACCCCGCCCACGATCGCGGCGAGCGCGAGCACGACCGCCACCGCCAGCGCTGCCCCGTTGATGCGGCGCGTCCAGGTCGACGGCGGCCGCACGGTCGTCAGCGCCGTCACGACGAAGTAGGCCGTCATGAGCCCGGCCATCACGTTCCCGTCCGTGGGCCCGTTGCGAAGCCCCAGGAGCGCGGCGGTGAACCCCATCACTAGCATCGCGTAGACGAACAGGAGTCCGCTGCGCCGGTGGATGTTCCCGCCCTTCTTCGCCACCAGCGCCACCGCCCCCAGCACGATGGCGAGCCCGCCCGCTGCAATGTGGATCGGTAG
>DASVVI010000083.1:0-1924 GCA_036386635.1 Longimicrobium sp. | reverse complement strand
GTAGATGATGAAGACCTGCCCGTTGCGCTCCAGGATCTGCGGCCCCTCGTTCAGGTCCAGCCCGTCCCTGGGGTCCACACGCCGCTCCCAGCTCTCGGTGGGAGCGGAGATCTGCGCGCGCGGGCCGCTGATGGTGTGCGGGTCGGACATGCGCGCCACGTAGATGTACTGTGGCGTGCGGGCCAGCGGCGTGTTGTTCTCCCAGCCCGACCAGAAGCCGTAGAGCTGCCCGTTCAGCCGGTGCACCGTGAAGTCGATGGCCCACACATCGTCCGCGCGCGTACCGAGCTCGCCGCCGGTATCGAGCTGGCCGAGGTCCTCCCACGTGCCCTGCGGGTTGTCGCCCGTGGCGCGCAGCACGCCCGCGCGCTGGTAGATGAACGGCGCGTCGGCGGGGCCGGGGCGGCCCGCGGCGTAGTAGATGTACCAGCGGCCGTCCACGCGGCGGATCTCGGGGGCCCAGACGTGCGTCTGGTTCCAGCCGCTGTCCGGCGACGTCCACACGCGCACGCTGTCGCGCATGGGATCGGTGAGCTTCCTCGACCGGAAGACCCACACGCTGCTATTTTGCCCCTCCGGGTTCTTGGACTGCGCCATGTAGTACCACCCGTCGCTCAGCTCCACCCACGGGTCCGCGCCGCGCGCCACCGGGTTGGCGAAGGTGCACGCGGCGGCCGAGGGCGCCGGGGCGGCCGCGGGCGGCGGGGTGCACGCGCCGAGCAGGGCAGAGGCGAGCAGGGCGGGCCCGTTGCGGGCGAGCATGATCCGACCACGATTGCGATTCATCTGATGCATTCCCCAGAGCGTGTTGCAGCGCCGGCCAGCTACCGGCCCCTCTTTGCGGAAGACGCCGACCAGGGCGATCCGTACCTGCTCGCCATCCCGGACGGGGTGGCGGCGGACTTCCGCTACTACGTCTACGTCACGCGCGACGAGACCAGCGACGGGCGCGGCGGCGTGGCGTCGGCGGGCGCCTTTCCCGCGTTCGGCTCGAACGACCTGGCGCGGTGGCATCCGCTGGGGCCCACCCTCCGCGGCGACGCCACCCGCCACGCGTACTGGGCGCCGTGCGTGCGCTACGTCCCCGGCCTGCCGCGGCCGTACGTCATGCTGTACTCGCACGGCATCGGCATCGGAGAAGAGGCGCACATCGGCCACGTCATCCGCCGCGCGGACAGCGAGCGCCCGGAGGGTCCCTTCGAGGATAGCGGCCACGTGCTGACGCCGGACACCGACTTCGCCATCGACGCAGACGTGTACTCCGCGCCCGACGGCACGCTGCGGATGGCATACGCCACCGACTTCACGGACGACGAGCCGTACGGCACCGGCATCGTGGAGGTCGCGGTGAGCGATAACCTCACGCGCACCCTCTCGCCCCCCGCCCTGCTCGCGCGCCCGTCCGAGCTCTGGCACATCTTCGACCCCGTCCGCCTCCTGCCGTGGAAGACGATTCCCGGCGTGGACTGGAGCACCGACCGTGTCGTGTGGAGCACGGTGGAGGGGCCGGTGGGCGGCCTCTTGTCTCCGGCCGGCCGGCGCGTGTACCTGTACAGCGGCGGCTGCTACTTCGGCTTCTACGCCGTGGGCGCGCTCGTCGAGGACGGCGCGGGCCAACTGGTGAACGTGACCCGCGGCGACCGGCGCTTCGTGCTCCACACCATGCCCGAGCACCGCTTCCACGCCCCCGGCCACTGCGCCTGGTTCCGCACCCCCGACGGCCGCGAATGGCTCGTCACCCACGCCCGCTTCGGCTCTCCGACCGCGCCGCGCAACGCCACCCTGGTGGAGCTGCGCTGGGACGATGATGATCTGCCGTACTGTCCGCCGCCGGAGTCCTAGCGCGTCGAGGGACGCGGGCGGGGCGTGGCGGAGGGGCCGCGGTCCACGCGCGGCCAGCCGTTGGCGTACACCAGCCGGTCGA
>DASVVI010000082.1:0-14032 GCA_036386635.1 Longimicrobium sp. | reverse complement strand
GCGATTCAGCGCAGGCACGGTCAGGGGACGAAAATGCCGGCCGGAGGCCGGCAGGGCCACCACGTTGGCCCTTGACAGATAAGGCCTTCTCATAGAAGACACAGAGACACAGAGACACAGAGGAAGAACTGCAAAAAGGGGTTCTCTGTGGCTTGTAGTTCTCTCTGTGTTCGCTGTGTGATGCTTTTCAGTTGTGCTGCGCCGTCGCTCGGGCGAGGAGGCGGTGGAGGACGATGCGCGTGGCGGCAATGTACTCGCGGTAGAGCGCGCGGCGATCCTCGGGAATGGGACCGTTCTCCAGGTCCGCCTCCGCGTTGTGGAGCTGCTCGAGCTGGTCCGCGACGAGAGCGGGGTAGTCGCGCGGGCGCTCCTCCATGAACGCGGAGCCGAGCGCGTAGACGTAGCTGCGCAGGTGGTCCAGCGCGAACTCGACCGTGTAGCTGGGCTCGCCGCTCCGGTTCGCGCGGTACGTGTCCACCGGGAGCGGCGTGTGGCGCCAGGTGTACCATGCGCGGATGAACTCGCGCTGCGCTTCGTCCGTATCGCTCATTGCCGGAGTGCTCGCGGGCCGGTTTTCGCGGTCGATGGAAGGGCGGGCAACTTCGATACCGATGCCGTTGAAACTCTCCGCGGACGCTCCGCGTAGGGGCACAAGACCGCCGGAAACCACAGCGTTTCACCTGGAGGACCCCGTGAGCAACCGCAATTCCGATTTCGAGAACGTGCTGAAGTGGATCGTGATCGTCATCCTCGCCATCTTCGCGCTGAAGATCGTCGCGACCGTGCTGGGAATCGCCTGGTTCCTGGGCGGCTTCCTGATCACGAAGATCCTGCCGCTCGTCATCCTCGTGTGGCTGGTGATGAAGGCGGTGCAGTACTTCCGCGGCAACGGCAGCACGAGCCCGACGCCTCCGCCGTCCAGCTTCTAACAGACACGGCGGAAGCACCAACGGGCGGCCCCTGATCCCAGGGGCCGCCCGCCCGTGCATCCCGGGCAAAAATCGCCCCGCTCCCCCTCCCCCAGGCAGTTTTGGGGGAGGGGGAAGCGTCGCGGAGCGACGCTGGGGGTGAGGGCCCCCCCTCCGTCACGCCCACAGCCACCGCCCCTCCTCCAGCACCACGCGCAGCGTTCCCTCGCGCTCCAGCGACGCCAGGAAGCCCAGCAGCGCCGCCCGGTTGAGCACCCACGACGACGCGTTGTCCAGCCGCATCCCCATCGCGGCGGCGAACTCCACGAGCAGCTCCTCGGTGCATGCCGGCGCGCGGCGCACCCGCTCGCCCAGCCAGTCGAAAGCGCGCTCCAGTGCGGCGAAGTTCTCGGCGAACACGGGGTTTCGCGCGTCGTTCTCCGGCTCGCCATGGCCCGGGACGTACCAGGCGGCGGGTTGTGACTGGAGACGCCTGAGGCTGTTCTGCATCCCGCGCGCGTCCACCAGGTAGGGGACGCCGTGCTTGGCGAGCGGCTCGCTTCCAAAGAACGCATCCGCGGCGAAGAGGACGCCCTGCGCCGTATCCAGATCGACACCCACGCCGATCTGCGCCATGCTGTGCCCGGAGAGGTCGATCAGCGAAAAGGTGCGTCCGTCGATTGTAACGCTCTCCTCTGCGTGGACTACGTGATCCACCGGAGAAGGCTCCGCCTGGAGGAACTTGTTGGCGAGGCCGCTGACTGGCTCGGCCCCGCCGAACAGGTAGACGGGCTCCAGGCGCGGGTGGCGGATGGTCGCTTCCTCGATGGCGGGGGCGTACACCGGGATGCCGAAGCGGCGCACGAGCTGCGCGTTGCCGCCGTGGTGGTCCGCGTGGGCGTGGGTGTTGAGGATGGCGACGAGGGGGCGCCCCAGCTCCTCCGCGGCCCGCGTGATCCGGTTGCCCGCGCCGCGGTCGAGGCCGGTGTCGATGGCGACCAGTCCGTGCTCCGACTCCACGAGCCCGCTGTTCACGGAGCCGCGCAGCACGTGCACGCCGACGCCGAGCGAGGTCAGCTCCATGCGTCCTCTCCGTTCCACTCGTCGTGGAAGCGCCGCAGGAACTCCTCCATGAAGCGGTGCCGCCCCTCCGCGAGGCGGCGCGCGGCGGCGGTGTTCATGCGGTCGCGCAGCAGGAAGAGCTTCTCGTGGAAGTGGTGCGTGGTGCCGCCCGTGCCGGCGCGGTAGGCGTCAAAGGTGGCGTGCAGCTCGGGCTCGGTTTCCGGATCGTGCAGCGGCCGCCCCCGGCTACCCCCGAAGGCGAAGGCCCGCGCGATCCCCACGGCGCCGATGGCGTCCAGGCGGTCGGCGTCCTGCACCACGGCGCCCTCCGGCGTTCGCATGGGAGTGGCGACGCCGGCGCCCTTGAACGACAATCCGGCCACGATCTCGCAGACGTGCTCGATGACAGGCTCCTCCGCGCCGGCCTCTTGCAGCCAGCGGCGGATCTCGCGTGGGGCCACGCTGTCGTCTCCGGCGTGGAGCTTGTGGTCCCAGACGTCGTGTAGCAGCGCGGCGAGCTCCACCACGTAGCGATCGGCGCCCTCCTCGCCCGCCAGGCGCAGCGCGGTGCGGCGCACGCGGTCCACGTGCCACCAGTCGTGGCCGGAGCCGTCGCCGTGCATGCGCTGGCGGACGAAGAGCTCGGTGCGCGCCAGGATCTCGTGCGGGCTCGTCATGTGCGGCGGGGTGCGTGTGCGGGCGTGGAGGCGCGGCCAATGTTGCGCGCGCGGCGGCGCCCGGCAAGCGTGCGGCACCGCGTGTGCGTCGCTCGCGTGCGGAGCCATCGAAACCCACCAGCCCCGGACCCCGCGGATGCCCTTTCCCGTCTTCACCGTACCACTCTACTTCGACGCCGATCCCGGCGGCGCCAGCGACCCGGAGCGGCTGCGCCAGGGCATCTCCGCCGTGGAGCGCACAGGCGACTACCTGTGGGTGGCCTGCGACGAGACGCCCACGCTGGAGCGCCTGAGCCTGCGCCCGGATGGCAGCTTCGGAGCGCACCGGACGTACGCGCTCGCCGACCTGATCGACCTCCCCGCCGACGGCGAGGTGGACGTGGAGGGGCTGGCCTACGCCGCGCCCTACCTGTGGGTGGTCGGCTCCAACAGCCGCAAGCGCAGCAAGGCCAAGGACGGCGAGGACGATGCGGAGGCCATCGCGCGGCTCGCCAAGGTGGAGACGGACGCCAGCCGCTACTTCCTCGCCCGCATTCCACTGGCGCAGGACCCGGACGGCGGCGGGCTGGTCCCCGTGCGCTCATGCCCCGATCCGGGCAACCCGGAGGCGAAGCTGACTGCCGCCCGGCTGCGGGGGAAAGGGTCCAAGGGCGGGATCTTCCGCGAGCTACAAGAGGACGCGCATCTGGGCCTCTTCATGCGCATACCGGGCAAGGACAACGGCTTCGACGTCGAGGGGCTGGCGGTGCTGGGTGACAGGATCTTCGTGGGGCTGCGCGGTCCGGTGCTGCGCGGCTGGGCGATCATCCTTGAGCTGGAGCCTGCCCCCGACCGCGAGCGCCCCGACCGCCTGCGCCTCCGCAAGATCGGCGACGACGGGGAGCGTTACAGGAAACACTTCCTGGACCTGGAAGGAATGGGGATCCGCGACATCCGCCGCGACGGCGACGACCTGCTGGTGCTGGCCGGCGCCACGATGGACCTCTCGGCCCCGTCGACGCTATGGCGCTGGCCGGGCGGCGCCAAGGCCGAGCGGTCCTCGCTGGTGCGCGGCCACGAGATGCACCCCGCGCTCCAGCTTCCGCACGACCGCGCGCGCCACGACGACCACCCGGAGGCCGTGGCGCTCTTCCCGGGCGGCGCGCGCGCGTCGGTGATGGTGCTGTACGACGCCGTGTCCGACGGAAGGCTGGTGCCCGGCGGCGTGCTGGCCGACGTCTTCGAACTGGATGAAGGAGCATGAGCCAGGGCCCGGCCCACATCTTCATCAAAAAGGGCGACGCGCTGCGCGAAGTGGACGCGGCGCTGTCTCGATGCGCTGAGCGTGGCATCGACCGCGCGGCGGCGGGGTTCAACAAGTACCTCTTCGCCACCCAGGCGGATCAGACGATCGTCTTCCTGGCCAGCCGCGACGCCCCGCTCGCCGCGGAGCTGCGCGCGCTCCCCGGGTGGAGCGAGCCGGGGGATCAGCCGCTGAGGTGACGGAAAAGAAGTGCGTTAGTGCGTGAGTGCGTGAGTGCGTTAGGATCGCGCGGATACCAGACCCCAAGTGTCCTGTTGTTGGGGCGGGTTGTGACAGGTAACGGACCCGATTTCACATTCCGGAGATTCGATGCAGACGGGAGAGATCGCGCTTCAGCCGGTCCAAGACGAGGCGCTGAAGCAGACGCAGCTCACCACCATGAAGCGCCGCGCCACGGGGCTGCTGGTGCTGGCGTTCGCGGTGTACATCGTATCGCGGGTGCTGGAGACGCGCTGGCCCGGCTTCGGGTATCTGCGCGCCACGGCTGAGGCGGCCATGATCGGCGGGCTGGCGGACTGGTTCGCCGTCACCGCCCTCTTCCGCTACCCCATGGGGATCAAGATCCCCCACACGGCCATCATCCCCAACCGCAAGGACCGGATCGGGAGGAGCCTGGGGAACTTCGTCCAGAACAACTTCCTCTCCCCCGCCATCATCCGTACCCGCCTGCGCTCGGCCGGCGCGGCGCGAAAGGGGGCGGAGTGGCTCGCGCGACCCGAGCACGGCGAGTCGGTGGGGAGGCACGCCGCGGCCGCCGTATCCGGTGTGGTGCAGGTGCTGCGCGACGAGGACGTGCAGGAGATCATCCAGGACAACGTGATGGGCCGCGTGCGCAGGACCCAGGTCACTCCCGTCGTAGCGCGCGTCTTGTCACTTGTCACACAGGACAACCGGCACCAGGAGCTGCTCGATTCCGCCATCCGCCTGCTGGGGCGACTGGTGGACGAGAACCACGGGATGATCCGCGAGCGCATCGGCCGCGAGACGCCGTGGTGGGTGCCGACGCAGGTGGACGACAAGATCTTCGAGAAGCTGGTGGGAAGCGTGGACAAGACGCTGCACGAGGTGGCCTCCGACCCCGGCCACCCGTTGCGGGCGCGCTTCAACGAGGCGGTCGCGGAGTTCATCGTGCGCCTGCAGGAGTCGCCCCAGACCATCGAGCGCGGCGAGGCGTTCAAGGAGGAGGTCCTCAGCCACCCCGCGGTGCGTGACTACTCCGCCTCGCTGTGGGGCGACCTCAAAGCGTCGCTCCTCAAGAACGCCGCCGACCCGGAGAGCGAGTTCCGCCGCCGCATCGGCCACGCCGTCACGCGCGTGGGGCAGTCGCTGGTGGAGGACGACGAGCTGCTGGAAAAGGTGGAGCTCTGGATCGAGAACGCGGTGATCTACGTGGTGGAGCAGTACCGGCACGAGATCGCCGGGCTCATCTCCACCACCGTCGCCGCGTGGGACCCGGAAGACACCACGCGCAAGATCGAGCTCCAGATCGGCAAGGACCTCCAGTTCATCCGCATCAACGGCACCCTGGTGGGCGGCCTCGCGGGGCTCGCGATCTACGTCATCGGGCGCGTCTTCGGCGTGTAGGCATGCGCCGGCGCGGAGAACCCCATCTCCGCGCCGTCCTTCTTCCGAACGAAATCGTTGCGGCAAAGCGGCCTGGGCATTAGCATCAGCGCGAGCCGCAGCATCTTTTCGCCCGCCGTTCGAGTCCACTTTCAGCCGTCGAAGCACCCGCCGATCCGCCCGCGCGAAACTCGCACGGGCACGCCGCGTACTCAGGTGGCGATCCAACTCGTGAAGCCGCAGGCCCTTACCCACCGCGGCACCCGCCGCGCCACGCCCGAGGAGACCATGACCGAGTCCTACACCAGCGGAGCCCCCTTCGCACGCCGTTCCCTCGTGGAGCGCGCCATCGGCGCCGCCCGGCTGGACATTCCCACCTACGAAGAGGTCGAGGCCGATCGCAGTGCAACCGGCCAGGCCGCCGTCGTGGTGGCGGTGGCGGCGATCTGTTCCGCAATCGGCAACATCGGCGAAGGGACCACCGGGATGGTCGCGGGGCTGATCATGGCGATCGTCGGCTGGCTCATCTGGTCCGGCATCACGTACCTGATCGGGACGATGTTCTTCGGCGGGACGGCGGACTGGGGCGAGCTCCTGCGCACCATTGGCTTCGCGCACGCGCCGGGTGTGTTCTCCGTGCTGGGGATCATCCCCGTCCTGGGCGGCCTGGTGAAGTTCGCGGTCGCGATCTGGATGCTGGTGGCTGGGATCGTCGCCATTCGCCAGGCTCTGGACGTGAGCACGGGTAAGGCGGTGCTCACCGCGTTCGTCGGCTGGCTGGCGCTTCTGATCCCGATGATGATGCTGGGCGTGATCGCGGCGATGGTGGGGATGGGCCGCTGATCTTCGCCATGCGGCGGATGAAGAGGTGGTGCGGGCTCCTGGCGCTGGGGCTGGCGGCGGCGTGCGCCCGCCCCGGCGCCGAGCCCCTTACCGAGCAGGTCCCGGACATCATCGGGACCATCACGGAGCGCCGCGAGGTGCAGCGCGGGGTGTCGGTGCTGATCCAGCAGGATTCCACGCGCAGCGCCGGCTACCCCGTGGCGCAGGTGACGGTGGGGAGCGGCGCGCGCGTCGTGCGGCGCACCGCCGGCGGTCTCGCCCCCGCCGCCGCCGAGGAGCTGCGAGTGGGGACGCGCGTTCAGGCGTGGTTCACCGGCCCGGTGATGCGGTCGTACCCCGCGCAGGCCACGGCCCGGCTGGTGGTGATCGTGCCGGAAGCGGCTCCTTAGCCCCAAAACAACTCTGTGACAAACGACGCGGCGGCCGCCCCGAAAGGGAGCGGCCGCCGACGTTTGTGGAGCGGACTTATTCGGTCAGCGAGGCGACGCGCCTTCCAGCAGCACCGGCGCGTACCGCCGGTGATAGACGGGCGCCAGGCGGACGCAGAAGTCTTCGGCCGTGCCGCCGCGCGCCAGGAAGCACCGCATGAGCGCACACTGCAGTGCCACGTATGCCGCGAACCGCGACGGGCAACTCTCCACGTACCGACGAGCAACTTCCATGGGAACCTCCTCTGGCGATGGACTTCGCCCACATTCGTACTTCGCATCCGATGTGCCGGGCCTCCTTTACTCAAACGTGGCGGAATTGCTGGGAGTTTCGCCGGGCGTGGGGATGGCGGGTGGGGCGGGTGTCCCATGCGGGGCACGCCGATTGGCCCATTCGTGGGTCAGGCGGCCCTCACCCCCGCTCGTTCCTCGCTGCCCCCTCTCCCGATAACAGGAGAGGGCTCCGCCCTCTGTTATCGAGAGAGGGGGCGGAATGCTGCGTGCTGCACCGGGATCCTTGTAGGGGCGCGATTTATCGCGCCCGTGCCTCTCCCCGCGCAAATCTTCGGGACACGGGAAAGATCTCGCCCCCGAGTCCGCGCAGGCGGACTTTGTGCTGTTGTTGCCGCGAGTTCACTCGCCTCCCCACCTCAATCCACGTACGTCTCAAAGAACCCGGGCAGCCGCGCGACGATGCGGCCGTGCTCGCGGATGGTGGCGGTGCCGCGCATCTGGACGAAGTAGCGGCGGCGGGGGCGCGCGCGGTCGGTGAGGTGGACGGAGGCGACATCGACATCCACGCGCAGGGCGGTGGAGGGGTCCTCGAAGTGGAAGCGGCGCGGGACCTGGATCGTGCGGCCGGCGGATCGGGCGGGCTGCGTCTCGGTGAAGCGGATGGGGCCGGGGCGGTGCACGCCGCGAACGCCGTCCGCATCCACCAGGTAGGCGAAGAGGCCATCGGCAGTGGTGGAGTCGCCGCGGACGACGCCGTAGAGAAGTGACATCTCCTCGCCCGAGGCGGAGCCCCACTCCCACGACACGTTCCTCCACACGCCCCAGTTGTGGTCGTGGTACGCCTGCGCCCCGCGCACCGCCTCGCAGCGCGGAAGGCACACCGTCCCCTCCGCGCGGGCGAAGAGGGCGGGAGCGACGTAGCCGGAGACGAGCGCCGCGCCACCCAGGTCCGTCGGCGGGAAGTAGCGGCGTGGCGCGGGGGTGACGCGGAGGTCCACGCGCGCGCCGCCCGCGTCGGCAGTCACGTGGTAGACGCCGTTCTCCTGTTTAACCCCCGCGCGGTCGCCGAAGCGCAGGTCGGCGGAGGCGGTGTCGAAGCGGACCTCGCGGTCGGTGAGGTTGCGGGTTAGGGAGCGGTGGGTGCCGTCCGGCTCGCGGACGGTCATCAGGATCTGCCCGCCCCACTGGCCCGGCGTCCCCACGCGCCCGCCGACGGCCAGCGTCAGGTAGACCCAGCGGCGCTCGTCCAGCACGACGTTGAAGTAGTGCCACTCCGCCCAGGTACTGTCGCGCGCCGCTTCGCCAGTGGGCTGGTGGAAGTGGTCGATCTCGCGAAAGAGCTGGCCGGCGGTGGGTGCGGCCCAGGCGCGGTCCGCGTCCGAGTCGTCCCACGCGCCATTCAGCAGGGTGGGGAGCGCCCGTGCGGCCCGCGCCCGCGAGGGGATCTCGCCCGTGCCGACGGTCTTCCAGATACGACCGCGCGCGAACAGCTCCACCTGCTTGCCGTCCAGGAGCGGAGACGCCGCGACGACGCCGTGCTCCCGGCGCGCGCGCGGCGACTCCAGCACCTGGCGGTGGATGAAGCGCGCGTGGTCGATCCCCAGAAAAAGCGAAGCGACGCCTCCCGACTTCAGCATCTCCGCGCTGACGCCTGAGGGAACCACGACCACGTCGCCGCCGCCGACGAGTTCCTTGTCACGCGCCTGCTCCAGCATCGCCTCGCCGACGGCGAGGAGCACCACCATCACCGCCACGCCCAGCGCGTAGCCGCCCAGCAGGAAGAGCGCGCGCCCCGGGCGGTTGCGCAGCTCGGCGAGCGCCAGGCGGAGGATCATGGGCGTTCTCCCGCGCTCACCACCAGGCCGTCCGCCATCTCCACGACGCGCGGCGCGCTCTCGGCCACCTTGGCGTCGTGGGTGACGACGACCAGCGTGGTCCCCTCGCCGTTGAGGCGCGCGAAGAGGGTGATGATCTCGGCGCCGGTGCGGCGGTCCAGCTCACCGGTGGGCTCGTCCGCGAAGATCACCTCCGGCCGGTTCGCCAGCGCCCGCGCGATTGCCACGCGCTGCTGCTCGCCGCCCGAGAGGTGCGGCGGGCGGTGGCCCGTGCGGTGCCCGAGGCCTACGTAGTCGAGGAGCTCGCGGGCGCGGTCGCGGCGCTCGCGCTTCGGCACGCCGGCCTCGGCCATGGGGAGCTCCACGTTCTCCGCGGCGCTGAGGACGGCCAGAAGGTGGAAGCGCTGGAAGATGAAGCCCACCCTCCGCAGTCGCAGGCGGGAGCGCGCGCCCTCGTCCAGCTCGTAAAGGTCCTCGCCCAGCAGGCGCACGGTTCCGCTGGTGGGCGGATCGATGCCGGCCAGCACGTTGAGGAGCGAGCTCTTTCCGCACCCCGACGGCCCGACGATCGCCACCATCTCGCCGGCGGCCACCTCCACCTCCACGCCGCGCAGCGCGCGCACGGCGTCGCCCTGGTAGGGGTACTCCTTGACGATGCCGCGCGCCTCGATGACCGGGCGCGCGTGCGGATTGGGCTGTGAGGTGGAGCGGTCGGGCACCGGCGATCCTTCGTGCGGGCAAGGTCGAGCTTCCAGCATCAAACCTGACCCCGCCGGGCTACCGTGTCAAAGCCAGCTTCTCGCCGATAGTCTGGAGCGCCTGCGCGTAAACGGTCTGCAGCTGCTCCTCGTCGCCCGTGACGTCCGTCAGATAGCGCAGGGTGGCCGCCACCACCTCGTCCTGGTGGCGGCGGGCGTCCCCGGCGAGGATGGGCGCCTGCTCGCGGCCGAGCTCCTTGAAGCGGCTCTGCAGCGTGTAGGTCATCGACAGCGCGGAGACCGTCTCGTAGTCCATGTGCCGAAGCACGCCGGTTGCCAGCGCGGTCTGCCACGCGGCGTCCAGCAGGAAGGGGAGCCGCAGCCCCTCGCCGCCCACGACCTCGCGCAGCTCCGCGCCCCTGGGGCGGCCGGTGGAGTCCATCTTCGCCAGCATCGCCCGCAGCCCCGCGTGGTAGGGCGCGATGTCTTCGAGCCGCGACTGGTTCAGCTGGATCTCGTGCTGGAAGCTCTGGAGCGACTTGCGGGCGAGGGCGCGGTCCTGGCGGTCACTCTTCCACTGGTCGACCGCGAGCGCCATCGTGATGCTGAGCATGATCAGCAGCGACTCGATGAAGACGCGCCCCAGCCACTCCCGGGCGCGCCGTCGAGCGGCGGACGCGCGCCCGCCGCCGGGATCCTCCACGCTACTGGAGTGGGTATCCGGCATCCGTGGGGAGCTTTCCGTCGATCCGGAGCACTTTGACTCCGGGGCCCACGCGGCTGGCGGGCATGAAGGTGATGGCGCCCGGGATCATGGCTACCAGGTTCTGCGCCCCCTCGTTGCTGTAGACGAGCTTGGGGCCGGCGGCGACCTCGGCGCGGAACATCTTGGCGATCCAGTACTGCCTGAACCGTGCTTCGTCCATCTGGTAGATGCGGCTCAGCACCACCGAGCGCTCCGCGGCGACGGGCGCGCGGACCAGCAGCGTGACGCGCGAGCGGTCCGGCCAGTACTGCTGGTCACCCAGGAAGACGCGGCGCAGCTGCCCGAAGCTCAGGTTTTCCACCGGGACCCTCGCATGCACGATGATGGCGATGGCCCCTGCCGGCGCCTGCGGGGCCGCGGGACGCTGGGCGGAGGCGGGGAGCGCCAGGAGGGCCGCCGCGAGGGCGAGCAGCGGCGCACGCGGAGAGAGGATTTGCACGCGGGGTGGCCGGTCAGGGGTGGGTCTCAGCGTGCGGAGCCGCCGCCGGCGCATCGCCGCCGCCGAGCGACGGTACCACGAAGCTCACCTGGAGGTGCACGGTGTCGAACCAACGCGCCTCCGCCCGGCGCTCGCGCCGGTACTCGGCCTTGAGCGCCGCCAGCGGGGCGAAGTCGTAGCGCACGCCCGCGATCCCGGCGCGGTAGCCGGGCACCAGTGCGGCAAAGGGTGCGTCGTCCGCGGCCACCGACGTGCGCTCGATGCGCGCGTACGGCGTGATCGAGGCCCGGGTGCGGTAGCCGGCCTGCAGATAGCCGACGCCGCTGGAGGTGGGGAGGCTGCCCCCCTGCCGCGCTTCGTGCGTGATGACGGTGTACTCGCCGATGACTTCGGCCGCCGCGGGGTTCCAGACGAGGTGCGCGGCGTACATCCGCTCTTCGCTGTCGGTGCCGTCCGCGGGCGTTACGCGGTCCCCGTACGCGCTCACCCCCACTTCGACCGCGCGGAGCGTGGCGGGGCGCACCCTGAGCGATGCCACCACGGCGAGGCTGGTGTTGGCGTCGCCGGCCTCGCCGCCCCGCGAGAGCAGGCGTCCGCGCCCGTTGCCCACGCCGAGCGAGTAGCTCACCCCCGACGCCGGCACGCTCCCTTCCGCGAGAAAGCCGACGAAGTGCGCGGGGATCAGCGTGCCGCCGAAGCGCACCATCTCCGGCCGGTCGACGGTGGTCTGCAGCCAGGCGCCGTGATGGTAGGCGGCGTTCCAGTAGCCAAGCGGGGTGTGGAAGCGCCCGGCCGAGAGCTTGAGCTCGTCCCTGAAGTCGTAGCGGATGATCAGCCGCTCCGCCTCCACGTCAAAACTGGACTCGCGCGCCGTCGCGGAGATTTCGGCGAAGAAGGCGAGGCGGCTGGTGAGCCGCGCGTTGAGGTGCCCCACCGCCTGCCCCAGCCGGAACCCGTTCGCGGAGTCGCGCCCGGCGGAGTACACCACGTCCCCGAACGCCATCGCGTGGACCTCCGGGAACCCGCCTTCGCCCTGCGCGCGGATCGGGGTCGCGGCCAGAGCTGCGCAGGCGAGTCCCGGCAGAAGGCGTGAGCGCATCGGGGCATCGGGAGAGGGTGAAGCGGCGGGCTCTCTCGATAGTAGTGCTGGTTTGCGCCCGCACACAAGATTGTCGGCAATGAAACGCCTCACACAAAGACACAGAGGGAACTGCAAGGACGACCGAAAGGGGTTCTCCGTGTCTCGTAGTTGCCTCTGTGCTCTCTGTGTGAGGCTTTTTTACTCCGCTTCCTCGCGGAGCGCCTGCGAGAGTGCGGAGCGGACGGCGGCGAGGCCGGGGATGCATCCGGCGAGCCCTCCGATGGCGATCACCAGGCCCATGGCGAGGGCGACGCGCTCAGCTTCCCAGGCGAAAAAGGTCATCCGCGCGGGGATGCCGGGAAAGGAGAGGAGGATGCGGTCCAGGCGGCGCGCCATCCACAACCCCAGCGGCAGGCCGGCCAGGCACCCGACGGCGGCGAGGACGAGCCCCTCGGTGACCACGGCCAGGAGGATGCGGCCGCGTGCCACGCCGATCGCCCGCAGCGTCGCGATCTCGCCGAAGCGCTCGCGCACGCCGATGGTAACGATGGTGGAGATCAGGAGCGCCGTCACCACCATCGCGATGCTCCCCAGGATGGTGGCGAGCTGGCGGAAGTACAGGAGGCGCCGGTCCATCTCGCGCATCAGCTCGCGCGTGGAGAGGGCGGTGACTTCGGGAATCGCGGCGGCGATGCGGCGCGCCAGGTCGTCGCCGTCCGCGCCGTTGGCCACGGCGACGCCGAAGAGGGAGACTTCGCCCGCCCTTCCCGTCGCGCGCTGCACTTCGCCGATGGGCATGGCGAGGGAGCGCTGCTCCGCGTAGTCGTACAGGAAGTCGCCCACGCCGCTCACGCGCACCGTGTGCGTGTCGCGGCGCCCCAGCGACACGTCCGCGCCCGCGAGCCGCAACGTGCTCCCCACGCGGATGCCGTCCAGCCGCGCCATCGGCTCGCTGACCACGACTTCGCCGGCGCCCGGCTCGCGGCCGTCGACGATGCGGTAGAGGAACTGCGCGCCGGGCCGTATCCCGATGGTGAAGAGCGGCGCCCCGGCGGAGTCGCCGCGCACCACGCGGAACTGCGCGCCCAGCACCGGCGCCACCGAGTTCACTCCCGGGATACGGGCGATGCGCTCTCCCACCGCGTCACCGCCGGGAATGCCCGCTTCGCTGTCGAAGGGGAGGATTCCTTTGGGTGTTACGCGTAACGCATAGCCGCTCACGCCCAGCAGCTCGCCGAAGGAGCGGGTGAGGCCGGAGGCGAGCATGGTCATGTCCAGCAGGAGCGCGGCGGACACGGCGATCCCGGCCAGCGCCAGCGCCGTGCGCCCGCGGCGGCGCCCCAGCGCGCGCAGCGAGGCGGCTACGATCACCGCTCCCCCAGCTTCTGTGGCGCCACCTGCACCACGCGCCACGCGGCGAGTGCTCCGGCGAGCGCGCCCAACGCCAGCCCCAGTAGCGCCGCCAGGACGACGATGCGGGGCGTTACAAGTGCGAAGCGCAGCGTGGTGTCGTAGACCTGCGCGTAGTAGGCGTTGACGACGCGCGCCACGATCATCCCCAGCACGGCGCCGGCCGCGCTTCCTACCACTGCGATCGCGATCGCCTCCAGCACGATGGCGCGGAAGACGGTGCCGCGGCTCACTCCGATCAGCCGCAGCACTCCCATGTCGCGCCGCCGCTCGTCCACGCGGATCACCATCACGCACAGCAGGAAGATGGCGCTCGCCAGGATCGTCACGATGCCGATGGCGTCGTGGAAGCGCGAGACCACGGCAAAGGTGGCGCTGGTGCGCTCGGCCAGACCCGTGCTGGAGTAGGCGCGCGTGCCGAGCGCCGTCGTCTCGATCCATCGCGCGGCCGAGTCGCCTCGCGCGCCGGGAGCGAGCACCACGGCGAAGCGGTCCACACGGTCGCGGTTGGGGAGGAGGGCTTCCAGGTCCGGCAGGTGGAAGCGGATCTCGAGGTCGTTGCGGGCGATGCGGTTGGGGTCCGCGGCGCGCTCGAAGACGCCGGCGACGACAAAGGGGCGCGGTGGACGGCCGCTGGCGAGGGCGCGCACGCGCACGGTGTCGCCCACGTGCAGCGGCACCGTCTCGGCCAGGCGGCGCTCGATCAGGAGGCCGGGCAGGGGGTCGGCTGCCAGTGCCGCGGCGAGCGCCAGGCTCAGGAGCAAAGGGTCCTCGTTGTCATGCGA
>DASVVI010000081.1:0-1527 GCA_036386635.1 Longimicrobium sp. | reverse complement strand
CATACGTCGTCGGCATCGTGGCCCTGGTGCTCACGCTCATCGGCATCCCCCTCCTGCTGGTCTTCGTGCCGCTCTTCCCCATCGTGGTGATGGCGGCCGGGGCATGCGGGCTGGTGGCGGTGGCGCACGCCCTGGGCGAGCGCACGGCCGAGCGGCGCGGCAACTGGGACGCGCAGTACCGCAACTCGTACGCGTACGTCTTCACCGGCCTGGCGGTCATGCTGGCCCCGCTGATCGCCGCGAACCTGCTGAAGATGACCGTCTTCCTGGGCTTCGCGGGCGGGCTGCTGGAGTTCCTGGCGAAGATGGGGCTCGCGTTCGCCGCGGCGGTCGGGTTCGGCGCGCTCCTCCTGACGCGTGCCGGCGCGGGCGGGCCGTGGCAGTGGCGCCGCACCCGCGACTACGACCCGATCTTCGACGGCGGGCCGGCGGGCGGGAGCGGCACCGGTGTTTGAGCGCATCGCCGGCCCGCGCGCGCGCCGCGTTGCCGGCGCCGCGGCTCTCCTCGCCGCCATCGCACTCCCCGTTTGGGCGCAGCAGACCTGGCGGACGATGACCTCCGCGCGGCAGGTGGCGGGGGAGCGGCGGCTGGCGGTGGACGTGGAGTACGGGGCCGGGCGCCTGCGGGTGCAGCCGGAGCGCGGCGACCTGCTCTACCGCATGGAGATGCGCTACGACGAGAGGGCGGTTTCCCCCGTCACCGCGTACGACCGCCGCACGGGCCGGCTCCGTCTTGGGGTGGAGGGCCGCAAGGGCCGCAACAACCGCGAAGACCGCCGCGGCGAGGGCCGCGCCGACATCGCGCTGACGCCCGCCGTGCCCATGGCGCTGAAGCTCGCCTTCGGCGCCGGCGAGGCGGACGTGAAGCTGGGGGGCCTCGCGCTGGAGGATCTGGACATCTCCACCGGCGCCAGCGAGACGCGCGTCAGCTTCGACCGCCCCAACCGCACCGCCGCCCGCGCCGTCAAGCTCGAGGCGGGCGCCGCGAGCCTGGTGGTGACCGGCCTGGCCAACGCCCGCACCCAGCGTATCGACTTCGAAGGCGGCGTCGGAGAGACGACGCTGGACTTCGGCGGCGCGTGGACGCGCGACGCGCGGACCACGGTCAAGATGGGCATCGGCTCCGTTACGCTGCGCCTTCCGCGCACGGTGGGCGTGCGGATCCAAAAGGACTCGTTCCTGGCCTCCTTCGACAGCAACGGGATGGTGAAGCGCGGGAACGCGTGGTACTCGCGCGGCTACGAGCGCGCCGCCCGCAAGCTGGACATCCACATCGAAGCCGCCCTCGGCTCCATCGAGGTGGACTGGATCGACTGAGGGGGCCCTCACCCCCAGCGTCGCTCCGCGACGCCTCCCCCTCCCCCAAAAGAGACCGTGTGAAAACCTTGGGGGAGGGGTGGCGCAGTAGCGTCGCAATTCAGATTCAGGGCCAGTTTAGCGGCTGGAGCGTCTTGGGAAGGCTGGGGGTCTCATGGGGCGCTGAGAGGCCGGCAGCACGGCGACGCGGGGCGTAAAATCCAAGTAAAT
>DASVVI010000080.1:0-3908 GCA_036386635.1 Longimicrobium sp. | reverse complement strand
GCCGCGCGCGCCTGCTCCACGTCGGCCGCGCCGTCGTCCACGCCGGGTACGAGGTGGCTGTGGAAGTCGATCAAGTACGCATCTCCACGGGTGGGCTCCTCCTGCGCAATCGCATTCCGCAATCGGCAGGGTACCGCGCCGGAGGGCGGTTCTGCAAGGCCGGCGAGGCGCGTCGCCCAGGATCTTTGTCATCCTGAGCGAGCCGCCCGACGGATGCCTACCGTGCGCCGTACTCCTGCGGCGAGCGAAGGATCTAGACGGCGAGGCAAGAGGCCCGCGCGCCGTCCTCTCGTTACGCGCAGTAGATCCTTCGCTCCGCGCCAGAGTGAGGAGACGGGGCAAGGGCGGTGCAGCGCGTCGCTCAGGATGACAAAATGGGGGGGCGGCCCGCCACCACAGACCGCCGCGCTCGAGCCCGCTTCAGCGGGCTTCCCGTCGTTCCAGCCGGGGGATTTATCCCCCGGCGACGCGGCGCCCTGCGTTCCATTCCCGCGATACGTTCCACGGCACCTCATCCCCCGGCGGATCGGGCGCCCGCCGTTCCGTCCGCGGGCGATGCGGGCGTTACGGGCCCTCGTTGACACGCGCGCGCCGCCGGGGCACTTTCCCGCCGCCAAACCGCGCTCACCTCCGGCCTGTTCCGATGAAGTCTCTTCTTACGTACGTGATGATGGTGTTCATTCCGATCGCGGGGGTGCTAGGCGTGCTGCACGCCGGGCGCGACCTGCGCGCGCCGCACGCCATCGGCGGCGAGTGGCGGATCGGGGCGGGGCCGCTCGCGGGGTCCTCCTTTGTCGTGCAGCAGTCCGGGGAGCACCTGTCGTTCGTGCTGCCCGTGAAGGGCGGAATCCAGATGCGGGGCAGGTCGCGCGGCGATACGCTCGAGCTGCGGAACGGCGGTCTTCCGATTACCCGTACGGAGATGTGTGATCCCGTGGGGGGCACGACCCTGCGCGCCGTCCTCGACCTCGCGACGGTACCGGGACGGATGAAGGGCTCCGCGACGGTCGGAGGCGAGCACTGCCCGCCGATTCCGTTCGACGCCGTTCGCGCGCCGAAGCCGGGGCGAAAGGGCGGGGGACACTGATGCCGAACCTTCTCCTTCTGCTCGTCCAGATCGGCGTCGTGCTGGTGGCGGCGCGGCTGGTGGGGCTCCTCTTCCGCCGCATCCACCAGCCGCAGGTCGTGGGCGAGATGGTGGCGGGGATCCTCCTGGGGCCGTCGCTGCTCGGGTGGGCGGCGCCCGACATCTCTGCGCGCCTCTTTCCGGCGGCCTCGCTCGGCTTCCTGAACTCGATCAGCCAGATCGGACTGCTGATCTTCATGTTCCTGGTGGGGCTGGAGCTCGATCCCAAGCTGCTGCGCGGCAAGAGCCACACGGCGGTGGTGACGAGCCACGCCAGCATCGTCGCGCCCTTTTTCCTGGGCGCGCTCCTCTCGCTTCTCCTCTATCCGCGCCTCTCGGACGACAGCGTCACCTTCACCGGCTTCGCGCTGTTCATGGGCGCGGCCATGAGCGTGACGGCCTTCCCCGTGCTGGCACGCATCCTCACCGAGCGCGGGCTGACGAAGACGCGCGTGGGCGCGGTGGCCATCGCCTGCGCGGCGGTGGACGACGTGACCGCGTGGTGCATCCTGGCCGGCGTGGTGGCGGTGGTGCGGAGCGGCACCGGCGCGCACTCGCTCTGGGTGACGCTGGCCGGCTCGGCGGCGTTCGTAGCGGTGATGCTCGGCCTCGTGCGGCCCGTTTTGGCGCGGCTGGAAGGCGCCTTTCACCGGCAGGGCAAGCTGACGCAGGACCTGCTCGGCGGCGTGCTCCTGCTGGGCCTCGCCTCCGCCTGGGTGACGGAGTACCTGGGGATCCACGCGCTGTTCGGCGCCTTTTTGGCCGGCGCGGTGATGCCCAAGGGGGAGCGCTTCGTCCACGCGCTCACGGAGAAGCTGGAAGACGTGACGGTGGTCCTCCTCCTCCCGCTCTTCTTCGCCTTCACGGGCCTGCGCACCGCGTTCGGGCTGCTGGAGGGCGCGGAGATGTGGGGGTACGCCGCGCTGATCATCCTGGTGGCGGTGGCGGGGAAGTGGGGCGGCTCCACGCTGGCCGCTCGCTTCACGGGGATGACCTGGCGCGAGGCCGGCGCGGTCGGGGTGCTGATGAACACGCGCGGGCTGATGGAGCTGGTCATCCTCAACATCGGCCTGGACATCGGCGTGATCTCCCCCGCGCTTTTCGCGATGATGGTGCTGATGGCGCTGGTCACCACCTTCATGACCTCGCCGCTGCTGGAGTGGATCTATCCGGCGCGGATGATTCGGCGGGATGCGGCGGTGGCGGTGGGGGAGGAAGTGCGTGAGTGCGTGAGTGCGTTGAAAAGAAGTGCTAAGTGCTAAGTGCTAAGTGCTGAGGGAATGGCCGGGGGTCAGCACTTGGCACTTAGGACTTAGGACTAACGCACTTCCGCACTCACGCACTAACGCACTCCCGTTGACACAACTCCAAGCGCGGCGCTAATTTTCGGTTTCTGTGCACCCGCCGGGTGGCGGCGTGCACCCATCGCCGTTTCCGGTGCAACCAGGCGCTTCGGCCGAAATCGCGCCGCTGCCGCAACTCCATTCCGAGGACTGCATGGCTTCGCCCTCCGTCGCCCGTACCCGCCGCCCCTCCGCCGCTGTCCAATCCGACGACGCGTTCGCCATGCGCGCCGCCGAAGTCGCGGAGTGGGCCAAGCGGAACATCCGCCGGATCGTGACGGTGGCGGGTGCCCTCGCCGTGCTGATGCTGCTCGCGGTGGGCTACTTCCTCATGCAGCGCAGCAACGCGTCCAAGGCTTCGGTGGCGTACCTGGAGCTTTCCGCGGGCAACGCGCAGGGGCCGCAGCGGACTACGCAGCTGGAGGCGTTCGTGGCGCAGTACGGCGGCACCAACGAGGGGAAGGAGGCGCGCCTGGAGCTCGCCGGGCTCTACCTGGACGCCAACCAGCCCGCCCGCGCGCTGCCGCACGCCCGCGAAGTGGCCGGCTCCGGCGGTAACCTGAAGTACCAGGGGCAGCTGATGCTGGGCTCGGTGCTCGCCCGCACCGGCGACCGCGCCGGCGCCATCCAGGCGTACCGCGACGCCGCGGCCACCTCCCGCATGGACTTCCAGCGCGCCGAGGCGCTGAACCAGGCCGCCATCCTCCAGGAAGGGGCGGGGAACTGGCAGGGCGCCGCGGAGCTGTACCGCGAGATGCTCAAGGACACCAAGGAAGGGACGATGGACCGCTCCATCATCGAGATGCGCCTTTCCGAGACCGAGGCGAAGATCGCGACGGCGCGCCGCTAGCCCCTCCCGGTGCTGGAGATACGCTACCCCTTCATCGATCCCGTCGCGATCGACCTTCCCGGGCCGCTGGACGTGCGGTGGTACGGGCTTGGGTACATGGCCGGGTTTGGCGTGGCATACTACATCCTGCGGCGCCTGGCAAAGAGGCGCTTCCTGAAGCTTGATCCCGACGCGGTGGGCGACCTCATCTTCGCCCTCATGCTCGGCGTCATCCTCGGGGGGCGCCTCGGCTACATCCTCTTCTACGATTTCTCCAGCTTCGCCGCGAACCCGCTCTCCATCATCCGCATCTGGGAGGGCGGGCTCGCCTTCCACGGCGGACTGCTCGGCGTGATCGTGGCCGGCGCCTGGTTCGCGCGTACGCACGGGGCGCGCTTCCTGAACCTGGGCGACTCCCTGGCGCTGGGCGTGTGCCCCGGGATCTTTGCGGTGCGCGTCGCCAACTTCGTCAACGGCGAGCTGTACGGCCGCATCGCCGGACCGGACGTGCCGTGGGCGGTGCGCTTTCCGACCGACCCCAAGGCCGCAGAGCTCCTGGGAGTCGGCGGGGCGCTGCAGGATCGCGAGCGGATCATCCAACACGCCTACG
>DASVVI010000079.1:0-8346 GCA_036386635.1 Longimicrobium sp. | reverse complement strand
TGGCGACATCTACATTTCTTCGGTATATAATGTAGACGAGAAAGGGCGCTTCGGACTACCGGTGCCTAATTCGGCCGGCCTGCACATCCGAAAGGAGTCTTACATCACAATCGAATTCTTCAAGGCTCCGGCCTTGCAGGATCCGCCGTTGAACTTCGACCAGTAGGAGGTGCACATGCCCGACAAGAGCGCGCGGCCGGGTGGTGACGGAGCTCCCGACAGTCCGAAAAAACGTGTGTCGCCGGTGCTTCGCACGCCTTTTGAGTGGTGGGGATATACACCCACCGACCCCGCGCCGTTGCTTCCGAACCCTCCATTGGGCGGCAGCGGGATCAGCCCGGCGCCGGGGGAATCCAAGGAGTAGGGCCAGCACTGGCGTACGGCCGTATCCACAGAGAGGCAGCGGCTACGGCGAGAAGAACCCGTAAGAGGTTCTCTGCGCTTCGCAGTTCCCCTCCGTGTGCTCTGTGCGACGCTGTTCTCGGCGCCATGCAACGGCAAAGGGCCGGCTTCCCGTGTGGAAAGCCGGCCCTCGCACCCCCGGAACCGACGCCTCAGCCGCGCGCCATCGAGTCCAGGAAGTCCTTGTTGGCCTTCGTCTTCTTCATCCGCGTGAGGAGGAAGTCGATCGACTCGGCCGGGGCCATGTCCGAGAGGAAGTTGCGCAGCAGGTAGACGCGCGTGAGCTCCAGCTCGCTGAGGAGGAGGTCTTCGCGGCGCGTGCCGGAGCGGTTGATGTCGATCGCCGGGAAGATGCGCTTGTCCGCGATGTGGCGGTCGAGCACCAGCTCCATGTTGCCGGTCCCCTTGAACTCCTCAAAGATCACCTCGTCCATCCGGCTCCCCGTCTCCACCAGCGCCGTGGCGACGATGGTGAGCGAGCCGCCCTCCTCGATGTTGCGCGCCGCGCCGAAGAATCGCTTCGGCTTGTGCAGCGCGTTGGCGTCCACACCGCCGGACAGGATCTTTCCGGAGTGCGGCACCGTCACGTTGTAGGCGCGGGCCAGGCGGGTAATGGAGTCCAGCAGGATCACCACGTCGCGGCCGTGCTCCACCAGGCGCTTGGCCTTCTCCAGCACCATCTCCGCCACCTGCGTGTGCCGGTCGGCCGGCTCGTCGAAGGTGGACGAGATCACCTCGGCGCGGACGTTCTCCTGCATGTCCGTCACCTCCTCGGGCCGCTCGTCGATGAGCAGGACGATGAGGTGCACCTCGGGGTGGTTCTCGGTGATGGCGTTGGCCATCTTCTGCATCAGGATCGTCTTGCCGGCCTTGGGCGGCGCCACGATCAGCCCGCGCTGCCCCTTGCCCAGCGGCGCGATCAGGTCCATCACGCGCATCGACAGGTCGCCCGTGGGGGCTTCCAGCTTCACGCGCTGGTCCGGATAGCGGGGGCGCAGGTTGTCGAAGGCGATGCGGTGCTTCGCCTTGTCCGGCTCGTCGCCGTTGACGCGCTCCACCTTGAGGAGCGCCAGGTACCGCTCGCCCTCCTTGGGCGGGCGCACCTGCCCCAGCACCGTGTCGCCGGTGCGCAGGTCGAAGCGCTTGATCTGGCTGGGCGAGACGTAGATGTCGTCCGGCCCGTACAGGTAGTTCCAGTCCTGCGAGCGGAGGAAGCCGTACCCTTCCGGGAGAACCTCCAGCACGCCCTCGCCGCGCAGCACGACCTCGGAGTCCAGCAGGTTCTGCTCGATGCGGTAGATAAGGTCCTGCTTGCGGAGCCCCGAGTAGTTCGAGATGTTGAGGCCCTCGGCCATCTCGTGCAGCTCGGCGATGCTCTTGGATTTTATGGTAGTGATGTCCACGTGGGTCTCCGAATGCGTCAGCGCGTCCCGCGGGTCAGGGGGTGCGATCCCGCCCGATCCGCTGGATGGTCTTCTGAGGGGTCTGAGCGGGGAGCAAGGAAGAGGGCGAAGTGCGCCCGAGGCTTGCCTGATGATCTATGGGGGTCAGTGGCCCCAACCTAACGCCCGCTATTTCCACGGTCAAGTGTGCCGTTTACCCCTCTGACGGAGCTCTTTGCGTCCGTCCGGGTGGTGCGGCTCGGCGACCGCGAGGTCGTCTTCGGCCTCCTGATACCCGGCCTGGCCCCGGACGGTCCAGACGTGCGCCGCATGCTGGAGGGGTGGCCCGGCTCCCACTGGGCCTCGCTCGCCGGCGACGGCTGGGAGATCGCCCTGGAGGTCCGCACCCGCCCGCCGCGCCGCGAGCGGTGGCTTCTGCACGCCGCTCTGCTGCTGGCGGCCCTCTTCAGCGCCACCGTCTCCGGCGCGCTGATCGCCGGCCGCGATCCGCTTGGGCTGGCGGAGCGGGTGGTGCTCGGCATCGCGCTCCCCGTGCCCACCGGGCTCCACGCCGCCGCGCTCCTCCCCGGACTCCTCTTCTCTATCCCGTTGATGGGCGTGCTGCTCGGGCACGAAATGGGCCACTACGTCGCGGCGAGGCGTCACAACCTGGACGCCTCGCCGCCGTACTTCATCCCCGCGCCCTTTTTCCTCAGCCTGATCGGCACGCTGGGCGCCTTCATCCGCCTGCGCTCCCCCATGCTCCACCGCCGGATGCTGATGGACGTGGGCGCGGCGGGTCCGCTGGCGGGGCTCGTCATCGCCCTGCCGGTGGCCGCTGTGGGGATCGCGCTGAGCCAGCCGATGGGCTCGATGCCGCACCTCCCCAGCCATCTCAACCTGGCCCCCTTCTACGGTGTCCCGCTGAGCCTGGGAGACTCGCTTCTATGGCTAGCTCTCCGCGCCATCTTTGCGCCAGACGCTGGCGTCCTGATCCTCCACCCGATGGCGGTGGCAGGGTGGGTGGGGCTCTTCTTCACCGCGATGAACCTCCTCCCCGTCGCCCAGCTCGACGGCGGCCACATCGTCTACGCCCTCCTCGGCTCCCGCCGGCAGCTCGCCGTGGCGACGTTCTTCTTCGCAACGCTGCTCGTACTGGGGTGGTGGTGGCAGGGATGGTGGTTCTGGGCCGTGCTCGTCCTCCTGATCGCCCGCGGCCGCCTGTCGCACCCGCCCGTCCTCGACCCCCGCCTTCCCCTCACGCGCGGCCAGCGCGTCGCAGGGTGGACGTGCGTCGTGTTCTTTGTGCTCGCGTTCGTGCCGGTGCCGATACTCTGATAAGGTATCCGTCATTGATTTCGATGTGCGTATAATGTATATCTTATACAAGCACGAAGAATCTACAACGGATACCTGATGACTACTTCGTTCGGACGACTCCGGCGTAAGCACCTCGATACGCTTGTTACTGCTCTCATACCTATCAGGCGTATGAGCCCGCCTCCGCGCGGGTGGGTGAACGAGATCCGGGCAACAATCGGGCTGACTTCGGCGCAGCTCGGCGCACGCATGGGAGTGAGCCAGTCGGCGGTGAGCCAGCTGGAGCGCAGAGAGGCGGAGGGGAGCTTGACGCTGAACTCGCTCCGCGCCGCGGCGGATGCGCTGGAGTGCGACCTCGTGTACGCGCTCGTCCCGCGCGAGGGTTCGATCACGGCGATGATGGAGAAGCGCGCCCGCGCCGTCGCGGCGGCGACCGTCGCAAGGGTCTCGCACACGATGCGCTTGGAGGACCAGGGGATCGACGCCGCCGCGATGGGGGAGCAGGTCGAGGAGCTGGCGCGGGACCTCATCGACGATCCGCGTTCGCTCTGGACGGACGATGTGGGATGACGTACCCGGCGGCGCGACCCCGCTCGACCCGGACGAGATCGAGAGCCTGATCCCGACTTACATCCGCACTCGGGGCGAGCTCGATCAGTGGGAGCAGGAGAACATCCTGGCCGCGGAGCGCTGGCTGTTCTCGCCGCGAACCCGCCGGAAGATCGAGCTCACGCGGAGCTTCGTCGTGCTCGTGCACAGGCGGATGTTCGACCGCACCTGGCGGTGGGCCGGCCAGTTTCGGCGCACGGAGCGCAACATCGGCGTCGATCCGCGCGTGATCGCGGTGGAGCTCCGCGGCCTGCTCGACGACGCCGAATACTGGCTCGCCAACGGCACCTACGATCTGGACGAGGTGGCGGCGCGGCTTCATCACCGCCTGGTCGCGATCCACCCGTTTCCGAACGGCAATGGACGTCACGCGCGCATGTTCGCTGACGCGGTTCTCTTTCGCGAAGGGAAGCCGCGGTTCACCTGGGGAAGCGGAAATCTGCTGGAGACTGGGGAGCTTCGCCGCCGCTACCTCAGTGCGCTGCGCGCCGCCGATGCTCACGACATTCGCCCGCTCCTCGAGTTCGTGCGGAGTTGAGGAGTCTCGCGGGGAATGAGGGGCTCGCTGCTGGCCACCAGGAACGCGCAGTAGATCCTTCGCTCCGCGCCGTTGGATAGAGCGCGGGACAGGCCTGAGAGGCGCGTCGCTCAGGATGACAAAAAAGGGGGGGCGTGTCGGCTCCACCTCCGGGAAGGCGGACTTCATGGGGGTCCAGCGGCGAATTCATGTCTCTCGCCCATTCGGTCGTCAACGCACTCACGCACTCACGCACTCACGCACTCACGCACTCACGCACTAATCCCCTCCCCACACTCCCATTCTTGACAAACCCTCACGCACCGGCGGAGATTCGGTGCGGGGCCGGGCCCGACGCGGCCCACCACGCCGCACCCCGGAGCCCCGCCGATGGCACGCCACAACCGCGAAGGGGAAGGGGAGGACCAGCACGGCCGCCGCTACCGGATCGGCTACCAGCCGGACTGGCTCCGCCAGGTCAAGGTGACGTGCGATCTGGACAACGGCCGCCAGTCCACCAAGACGCTCCTCCGCAACCCGGAGCGGCCGGCGCACCCGCCGGGACCCTGGGTGCACACGCAGATCGACTCGGCGGAGCTGGGGCTGAGCTTCGGGCTGACGCTGCACGACGAGCGCCGCGTGGTCCGCCGCATCACCGTGGAGACCATGATCCCCGGCGAGCGCGGCGAGACCATCTCCTTCGTCGTCTCCACCCTGCCCGACGAAGAGTAGCACATCCTTCCGGGACGCTTTTCCGGGCGCCCCCGCCGACACCTTCCGCGTGAACCCTCCATGATGGTCCTGCTGGCCCAGACCGCGGCGCTCCCCTGCCCGGACACGCGCATCATGTTCGGCGTGAGCGTGGTGGTGGTGGTGAGCGTGGTGGTGTTCACCGCGGCAGTCATCGTCACGCTGCTGCGGCGCAACGACCGTCGGCGGGCGGAGGAGGAAAAGGTGGCCGCCATCGGCACCGCGACCGCGCGCATCCTGCACCAGATCAAGAACCCGCTGCAGACCGTCGTCCTCAACGCCGACATCCTGCAGGACGAGCGCATCGTGAGCGACGCCACCGGCCGCCGCGAGGTGTGCGAGGCGATCGTCTCCGAGAGCCAGCGGCTGGTGAGCATGCTGGACGAGCTTTCGGTGTACGCCAGCGGCGCGCGGCGTGCCCTCAGCCGCCAGCCGGTGCCCGTGCACGAGATCATCGCCCAGCTCGCCCGTCAGCAGGAGCGCGACACCAGCATGCGCGTGGACGCCGGCGTTTTGGGGGAGGCGGTGGTTTTTGCCGATCCGTACTACCTGCGGCAGGTCTTCGAGAACCTGGTGCGCAACGCCTGCGAGGCGATGCACGAACAGGACGACCGCCGCCTCACCCTGCGCGTCGAATCGGCGGCGGAATCGGCGGAGGTGCGGGTGACGGACAACGGGCCGGGGATCGAGCCGGAGAAGCTGGACCAGATCTTTCAGCCGTTCGTGTCCAGCAAGGGGAAGGGGATGGGGCTGGGGCTCGCCATCTGCCGCGAGATCGTGGAGGGGCACGGCGGGCGGCTGGAGGTGGAGTCCACGCCGGGCGCCGGCTCCACCTTCATCGTGCGCCTTCCTTTGTACGATGCGACCGTGCTCGAGGCAGGTGCCGGGCGCGCGACCGAGGCCTGGGCGTAACACAGGGATCGTAATTGCCTCACGCGGAGACGCGGAGACGCGGAGACGCGGGGAGGGCGCGCGAAGTTCTCTCCGTGGCTCCGCGCCTCCGCGTGAGACCAGCCGTTCGGATCTTGAAGACAGGCAAAAGGGCGAGCGCCGGGGAAGGCGCCCGCCCTTTCTGTCTGCCGCTCGACCTGGATCAGGCCGGCTTGACCTTGCAGGTGATGCCGGTGACGCTGTAGTCCACCACCACGTTCTGGCCCGAGGTCAGGGTGGCGTTGGGGACGCTCGGCGTGGCGGCGATCATCAGCGAGTCGCCGTTCGCGTAGCCCACCGGGGCGACGCCCATCGCGTAGGTGCCCGGGGTGACGTACGCCATCTTGTAGCGCGCGTCCGCCTGCGCCTTGGCCGAGAGCGTCGACGAGCCGGTGGCGGTCGCGGTGAAGTGCGTCACGTCCGTCGCGGCGCCGCCGCAGGCCGGGAAGGCCACGCCCGTGGCCATGGTCACCAGGCCGCTGATGCCGCCCGAGAGCTGTACCTGCGTCACCGTGAACTGCGGGTTCAGGATGAGCTGCCCGCTCTTGCCCGCCACGTGCCCGAACGAGCGCGCCACGTCGAAGTCCAGCGCCACGATCTTGCTGTCGCCGTCTACGGGGAGGCCGGGGCCGGGGAAGCGGATCTTGTAGCCGCTCGCGCGCGACTTTCCGCTGGTCAGGTTGATGGTGCCCGTGGCCGTCATGCCGGCGGGGAGGCGGGCGCCCGGCGTCGCGTACACCTTGCCGTCGCGCGTCACCACGTATGCATCGCCCACGCGCACGCGGAGCTGCGAGTAGGTGCCCGCGGGGATCACGGCGTCCCTCACCAGGTCCGCCCCGGCGCCGCCCACCAGCGTCAGCAGGTCGAAGTACGTCGAGGAGTCAGCCGCGAGCGTGAGGCGGCCGGACGTGGAGTCGGCATCCGACTCGCCCTGCAGGTACAGCTCGGTGATCTGGACCTTCACTTCCTTGAAGTCGCCCGGCGCGTCGACCAGCCGGATGCTGACGCGGCTGCTACCGCTGTCCGTGCCACCGTCGCAGGCGCCGAGCGCCGCCGCGGCAAGGAGGGGAAGAAGGAAACGGGTGCCTTTGAACATCGCTTGATCTCCACGAATGTGACTGCACGGTTGACCGGTTGCGTCCGGTGATTCGAACCAATGACGAGCACTCGCGCAGCCGCGTCACATCAAATGTTCGCGCCAAACTGCTACATATCTGATCCAGAGACACCGGGTTACGAAAGAGCCGCGGAGAGCAGTTCTCCGCGGCTTTCAGTCCCCCTCAGTGCCCTCTGTGTGATGCCGTTGTCGTTTCAATACTCGTCGTCCTCGCCCAGCATCATGCGGCGGTAGCTGTCGTAGCGGCCGAAGTCGATGTCGCCCGCGTCCACGGCGGCGCGGAGGGCGCAGCCGGGCTCGTGGATGTGCGTGCACGACGAGCTGTAGCGGCACTCGCCGATGAGCGGCGCGAACTCGGGGAAGTAGAAGTGGAGCTGGTCCGTGTCGATCTCCCACAGCCCCACCTCGCGCAGCCCCGGCGTGTCCGCCACGTAGCCGCCGCACTCCAGGGGGATGAGCTGCGCGGTGACGGTGGTGTGGCGCCCCTTGTTGACCGCCTCGCTCACCGCCGCCACGCGAAGGCCCAGCCCCGGCTGCACCACGTTGAGAAGGCTGCTCTTACCCACGCCAGACGGCCCGGCGAGCGCGGACACCTGCCCGCAGATCGCCTCGCGCAGGGTTTCGACGCCCACACCCTGCTTGGCGGCGGTGAAGATGATGCGGTAGCCGGCACGCTCGTACGGGGCGAAGAGGGCGCGCGCCGCCGCCTCCCCCTCCACGTCCGTCTTGTTGACGACGATCAGCGGGCGCAGCTCGGCCGCCTCGGCGATCACCAGGAAGCGGTCCAGCATGCGCAGGTGCGGCGACGGGTTGGCCGCGGCGAAGACGATCAGCACCTGGTCCACGTTGGCGACGATCACCTTGGCGCGCGGCGCCTTCCCCGGCGCGCGGCGGGCGAGGACGTTGCGGCGGTCGTGGACGCTTTCGATGGTCCACGCCTCCGCCCCGGATCCCGAGCCGCGCCCCAGCTCCACCACGTCGCCCACCACTACCTTGTCGCCGGTGCGCTCCTCGCGCTTCACCCTGCCGCGGAGCGATGCCTCGATAGTGCCCTCGGCGGTCTCAATCTCGTACACTCCGCCCTGCGCGCGGAGCACCGTTCCGGTCAGCGTCGCCACGATGTGGGAGAGGGTGGTGAGGGGAAGTGCGTTAGTGCGTGAGTGCGTAAGTGCGCTGGGTTCGTGCGATTGTTCACGCACTTACGCACTCACGCACTCACGCACCATCTCGCCAATGATGAGCGCCGCACCCGATCCCCGGATACGGCGCCCCAAATCGATCAGAACACCTAAGCCTACGCCGCCGCGAACGAGGCCAGC
>DASVVI010000078.1:0-1641 GCA_036386635.1 Longimicrobium sp. | reverse complement strand
CGCTGGCCGCGCGCGGCTTCCTGCGTCCGCACGCGGGGCAGCTCCACGCCCCCGCGCTGCTGGCGGGGATGGGCGACGCCGTGGCCCGCCTGCGCCGCGCGCGTGAGCGCAACGAGGCGGTGCTGGTGCACGGCGACTACGACGTGGACGGGATCTGCTCCACCGCGCTCTTCACCCGCGCGCTGGCGATGATGGGGCTGCGCGCCATCCCATTCGTCCCGCACCGACTGGTGGACGGCTACGACCTGTCGGATGCCGGGATCGCCGAGGCGCGGAAGTGGGGCGCGACGCTGATCCTGACCGGCGACTGCGGGATCGTGGCGCACGATGCCGTGGAGCGGGCCACCGCCGCCGGAATCGACGTCATCGTCACGGACCACCACACCGCCGGCTCCACCCTCCCCGCCGCCGCCGCCGTGGTGAATCCCAATCGGGGCGATTGCGAGTATCCTGAGAAGGGGCTGGCCGGAGTCGGGGTGGCGTACAAGGTGTGCTGCGCGCTCGCCGCGGAACTGGGCTTCCCGGAGGAGCGCCTCCACTCCTTCCTCGACCTGGTGGCCGTCGCCACCATCGCGGACCTGGCGCCGCTGGTGGGAGAGAACCGGGCTCTGGTGCGCTGGGGCCTCAAGATCCTGCCCCAGACGCCCAACCCGGGCCTTCGCGCCCTGCTGCGCGTCACGGGCCTGGCGGACAAGGAGATCACGGCCACGCAGGTGGGGTTCGTCCTCGCCCCCCGCCTCAACGCCGTGGGCCGCATGGGCGAGGCGCTCCGCGGCGTCCGCCTGCTGCTGACCGACGACGAGCGCGAGGCGGACCGAATCGCGGCGACGCTCGAGGAGGAGAACCGCTGGCGCCAATCGGTCGATGGCGACACCCTGCGCGCCGCCCTCCTGCAGCTCGACACGCAGTTCGATCCCGACCGCGACCGCGGCGTGGTCCTGGCGGCGGACGGCTGGCACCCGGGCGTTATCGGCATCGTGGCGTCGCGCGTGGTGGAGCGCATCCACCGCCCCACCGTGATGATCGCGCTCGATGGGGGAAACGATGGGAAGGGGAGCGCGCGCTCCATCCCCGGCTTCCACCTGTACGACGCGATGCGCGACTGTTCGGAGCACCTGACGCGCTTCGGTGGTCACCGGATGGCCGCCGGGTGCTCCATTCGCCCCGAACGGGTCGACGCTTTCCGCGAAGCCTTCGACGGCCGCGCCCGCTCCCTCCTGGAGGACGACCACCTGGTTCCGCAGGTTCGCGTGGACCTCGAATTGGAGCTGCACCAGGCGAACGAGGAGCTGGCGCGCCTGATCCGCCACGCGGGCCCGTTCGGGATGGGCAACGCGACCCCGGTCTTCGCGGTGCGCGGCGTCCGGCTCGTGGGTCCGCCGAGGGCAGTGGGGAAGGGACACCTGAAGCTCACCCTGGGCGCCTTCGGCCACACTCTGGACGCCATCGGATTCGGGATGGCCGAGCGCCTGGAGGAGCCCGGCTTCTTCGACGGCCCGCTGGACGTGGCGTTCAAGCTGGAGGAGAACACGTACAACGGCCGCACCACGCCCCAGGCGAAGTTGGTTGACCTGCGGCCGGCGTCGTGAGGGCCCCCACCCCCCCGCCCCCACCCCCGCCAGCGGGGGGGCGGGGGGGGGG
>DASVVI010000077.1:0-2943 GCA_036386635.1 Longimicrobium sp. | reverse complement strand
ATCGTAGAGTAACTTTCCATGCGGGTGGCCGCGGCCGGTGCCCAGTGTGCCGCCGCCGCGGCCTCCGGCATTTACAGCTGAGGGACTGAGCCATGCGCGACATCATCATCCTCGCCTGCACGGAGTGCAAGGAGAGGAACTACAACAAGACCAAGAACAAGCGGAAGCACCCGGAGCGCGTGGAGTACAGCAAGTACTGCCCCCGGTGCAACAAGCACCAGCCCCACAAGGAAACCAAGTAGCGCTCCCGCCGCCGCCCACGGGCGGCGGCCCCGCTGCATAGGGCCGGCCCCGCGCCGGCCGCAACCGTTCATTGCACCATCGGTTTCCTTGCATGGCTGAGACGACCCGTACGTCCGCGCGAGAGTTTCTCGTCGACGTGAAAGAGCAGGTCCAGAAGATCACCTGGCCAGACCAGGAGCAGCTGAAGAGCTCCACGGGCGTCATCCTCGCCTTCGTGGCGATGGTCGCCCTGATCATCTTCGGGATGGACCTGGCGGTCCGCACCGTTCTCGACCTGGTACGCTCGCTGTTCGCGTGAGCGCTATGACCATGGCCGAGGCGAAGTGGTACGCCATCCAGAGCTACTCCGGGCACGAGAACAAGGTGCAGCGGCTGATCCAGCGCCGCATCGACGAAGAGCCGGGCGAGCCGCAGGAGAAGCAGATCCAGGAAGTGCTGGTCCCCACGCAGGAGGTGGTGGAGATCCGCAACGGCAAGCGCGTCACCGTTACGCGCAAGCTGTACCCTGGCTACGTGCTGGTGAAGATGGTGAGCAACCAGCGCACGGTGAACCTCGTCAACGGGATCCAGGGCGTCATCAAGTTCCTGGGCTCCGGCGCCGAGCCGCAGTCGCTCTCCGAAGACGAGCTGGCCAAGATCTTCGGGCAGGAGGCGGAGCCGGTGGCGGGGGCGGAGGAGCCAGTGGTGCTCATCCCCTTCACGCACGGGCAGGTGGTGGAGGTCACGGACGGGCCGTTCAAGGAGTTCAGCGGCACCGTTCAGGACATCGACCACGACAAGGGGAAGGTAAAGGTGGAGGTGTCGCTCTTCGGGCGCCCCACCTCCATCGAGCTGGACTACACGCAGCTTCGCGGATTCTGATCTCTGAGGTCGTACGATGGCTAAGAAAGTAACCGGCTTCATCAAGCTCCAGGTTCCCGCAGGGGCCGCCAACCCGGCTCCTCCCGTCGGCCCCGCGCTGGGCCAGCACGGCGTGAACATCATGGAGTTCTGCAAGCAGTTCAACGCGCGCACGCAGGGTCAGCCCGGGATGATCATCCCCGTGGAGATCACCGTGTACGGCGACCGCTCCTTCACCTTCATCACCAAGACGCCGCCCGCGGCGATCCTGCTGAAGAAGGCGGCGGGTGTGGACAAGGGCTCGGCTTCTTCCAAGAAGACCAAGATCGGGCGCGTCACGCAGGACCAGGTGCGCCAGATCGCCGAGACCAAGATGCCCGACCTGAACGCGGCGGACCTCGACGGCGCCATGCGCATGATCGCGGGAACGGCGCGTTCGATGGGGCTCGAGATCGTGGGATAACGGAAGTGCTAAAGTGCCAAGTGCCAAGTGCTAAGTAACAGCACTTAGGACTTAGGACTTAGGACTTGGCACTTAGGACTTCCCGCATTCGATCTCGCACTACGACGGGCGCCCGCGCCGCGTCGGAGGCAGGAGAAGCGGAGCGAGGGGCGGACACCAGGGAGCGGTCTCCTGCCCTCCCGTGCCGGCAACGGCGCAGACCCTCGTTCCCGTCCGTCGACCACTCCGGGGTGGGTGACCCCGCAGCGGGAGGACTCGTCATCAGGATCACCTGAGGGAGTACATGCCCAGACACGGAAAGAAGTTCCGCGAGGCGCAGGCCCGTGTTCCCGAGGGTCAGAACTACAGCGTCCCCGAGGCGGTGAGCCTCGTCAAGGAGCTGTCGTTCGCCAAGTTCGACGAGACCGTGGAAGCGGCCGTGCGGCTTGGCGTGGACCCCCGGCACGCGGACCAGATCGTCCGCGGGGCCGTCGTCCTTCCCCATGGTACGGGGAAGACCGCCCGCGTTCTCGTGATCGCCCAGGGCGACCGCGCGCGCGAGGCGGAGGAAGCAGGCGCCGATTTCGTCGGCGTGGAGTACGTCCAGAAGATCAAGGACGGCTGGCTGGACTTCGACGTGGCCGTGGCCACGCCGGACATGATGGGCCAGGTGGGCCAGCTCGGCCGCATCCTGGGCCCGCGCGGGCTGATGCCCACGCCCAAGGCCGGCACGGTGACGATGGACGTCGCCCGCGCCGTCCGCGAGATCAAGGCCGGCAAGATCGAGTTCAGGACCGACAAGACCGGGAACCTCCACGTCCCCATCGGCAAGGTTTCGTTCGACGTGGCGAAGCTGGAGGAGAACCTGGGCGCGTTCATGGAGACCGTGATCCGCGCCAAGCCCTCCGCCGCCAAGGGGCAGTACGTGCGCGGCCTCACCGTGTCCAGCACGATGGGCCCGGGTGTGGCCGTGGACGCCAACCTGTTCCGGAGGTAGCCCGATGAACAGACTCGAGAAGGACGTCGTCGTCGGCGAGCTCCAGGACAAGCTGCGGGTTGCCCAGGCGTTCTACCTGACCGACTTCACGGGCTTGAACGTGAAGCAGATCACCGAGTTCCGCTCGCGCCTGCGCAGGCAGGGGGTGGAGTACGTGGTCGTCAAGAACACCCTGGCGCAGCGCGCGCTGGAGGGTCTTGAGCTGCCGGACGTGGCGTCTTCGTTCACGGGGCCCACCGGGCTGGTGATCGGGCGCGACGACGCGGTGGCCGCGGCCAAGGTGCTCACCGACTTTATGCGCGAGTTCGGCGACCGCCCGGCGGTGAAGGGTGCCGTCGTGGAGCGCCGCTCGGTGGACGCCGCGCAGGTGAAGAAGCTCGCCGACCTTCCCTCGCGGGAAGTGCTCCTCGCGCAGATCGCG
>DASVVI010000076.1:0-5415 GCA_036386635.1 Longimicrobium sp. | reverse complement strand
CCGGGTTTCATCCGTTCCGCTAATTTCCTAGCACGTCGCTCAGCAGCGGGACGACGGAGGTTAGAGCGATCAAAGGAGGAAAACGTTGGATTCCCCAGTTTACCTCTCCGTTTCCTCCGTGTCTCCGTGTGAGGATGCTGTTTCACGGTTTGTTAATCGGACCGCCGATCAACGCACCGGCAGCCAGTAAGTGACTTTAAGGGCGAGAATGTTATCACCGGCCGTGTTGAGCGCTTCCAGCAGGTCGCCGGGACCCACGATGCTCCCCTCCCGCTCGCGCGCGAAGCGGTCCTGCTGCCACACGGCGAAGAGGGTGCTCCCCGGCCGCCACTCCCAGCGCAGCACGGCGTTGCTGCGGAACGAGCGCACGTTGAAGTCGCGCGGCGCGATGGTGAAGGTGGAGGTGCCCTCCGTCACCCGCAGCGTGCCGTCTTCCAGCGTGTCCACCTGCGTGCCGTCCGTGCCGTAGCGGCGCAGGTCGCGGCTGCGCGCGGCCGGCAGCTCGCCGTAGTCGTGGTAGCGCCCGCTGGCGGCGAAGGGCTCGGCATACCCCTCCAGCGACAGGTCCGGGGTGAACGAGTACGTCAGGCGAAGCTGCGTGGTGAAGGTGCTGCGGTCGATGGTGGAGAAGACGTACCTTTTGCCGAACGTCGCCTCCGTGCCGCCGGTGCGGGTGGTGATGTACTGGCGCGGGTTCGTCGTCCGCAGGTAGTTGGGCGTCATCGAAAAGCGCCAGCGAGGGCTGGGGCGCATCGAGTAGGTGGAGAGGAGGCGGTAGGTGCGCTCTCCCAGCTCGCTCTCGCCGTAGTAGACGCGGCCGCGGAGGCCGGTGCGCGACGCGGAGCTGTTGTACACGTCCACGATGGTGACCCACGCCCGCCCCGTGCCCATCAGCGGCCCGCCGCGCGTGAGGTCATCGTTCTGCGAGCGAAGATCGATCCACCCGGTGAGCAGCGTCTCCCAGTAGTTCTTGAAGGTCAGCCGCGTGTCCGTGCGCAGCGCCGAGAAGTTCCTCACCCCGCCGAAGTTCCACAGGTTCTCGGTGGAGAGCGCGATGGAGTAGCTGCGCAGGTACGGCCCCGGCTTCGTCTCGCGGTAGCGCACGCGCGCGTAGCCGAACACGTCGTCGGCGGTGCCCTGCGCGCCGGCGTCGTTGACCTCGAAGCCGGGCGAGGTGGCGCTCAGCGAGCCGTCCCACAGCCAGTGGCGGCCGCTGTTGCGCGCCACGCCCACCGAGCCCGTCCACCCGGCCAGGGCGGTGCGCAGCGGGTCCAGGCGCACGTAGTCCGCGTCCGGCCGGGCGAAGTAGCGCGCGCTGGAGAGTTGCGTGCCCAGCAGCGCCGCGGAGTCGCCGGAGACGTGGCTGAATCCCAGGTAGCCGTTCAGCGAGTACTCGCCGCCCTTGAAGCGCAGGTTCCAGTCGGCGCCGCCCGCGAAGGCCTGCCGGTGGAGGAGCTCGGCGAGCGGGCTCTCCGAGTCCAGCGCGCGCCCCACGCCGGTGAAGCTGACGCCCGCGGTGGACTGCGCCTTTCCGAACTGCCGCTGCACCCGCGCCACCCCGAACGCCGTCGTCGGGGCGACCGAGACGCGCTGGAACTCGCCGCTCTCGGTGGTGAAGGTGCGCGCGTGCTCCCGCCCCGTGACCGCCGCCAGCACGCCGACGGAGGTGCCGCCGCGCAGCCGCCCCGTCAGCTTTCCCGCGCCCAGGATGGTGCTGGTGCCGGGGAAGTCCACGTAGTCGCCCGCGGCATCGCCCGACGGCGCGGCGCCGATGCGGCGCGAGTAGAAGTACTCCGGCCCGCGTCCCGCCAGCAGCTGGCTCCCCTCGATGAAGAAGGGGCGCCGCTCCGCGAAAAAGGTCTCGAAGGCGGACAGGTTCACCTCCGCGGGATCGGCTTCCACCTGGCCGAAGTCGGGGTTGACGGTCGCCTCCAGCGTCAGCGCGGGCCCGAGCCCCATCTTGAGGTCGCCGCCCACGCGCGCTTCCAGGCTGCTGCCGTCATCGAATGGATTCCCCTCGCCCGGGGCGGCGTGGAAGGTGCCCCCGGCGGCCACGTACGGCATCAGCTCCACGCGGCGCGAGGGGCGCACCCCCTCGATCCCCACCAGGTCGCCGAAGCGCGACGCCCAGGCCCGCTCCTGGCTGGCGATGGGGACCCAGAACACGTCTTCCTTGGTGGCCGGATTCCAGCGGTCCAGGTTCAGCCCCCAGCGCTGCACCGATCCCGCGGTGAAGCGGAGCTGGCTGAAGGGGATGCGCATCTCCGCCGTCCATCCCAGCGAGTCGCGGGCGACGCGCGCCGTCCACACCGGGTCGAACGACACGTCGGTGTCGCCCTCGTCGTCGGTGGGATGGTACCAGTCGATGCGCGTGCCGGCCGCCGTGACGCCGAAGCTGTACGCGGTGCGCCGGTCCAGGTACGTGTCCAGCGAGATCCACAAGTGTTCCGCCTGGTTGCCGTCGTCGCGGCGGCTGACCGGGGCTTGGATGGAGCGCGGGTCGCGCTTGTGCATCCGCGCGCCCACGTACAGCGCCTCCGCGTCGTACACGAACCTCACCTCGGTGCGCTCGGTGGGCTCGGCGCCCTCCTTCGGCTGCTTCTGCACGAAGTCGCTCAGGACCGGCGCCAGCGCCCACGCCGCGTCATCCAGCCGCCCGTCCAGCACCGGCGAGGCGCCGGTCACGCGCACCGCACGCGCCTCCTTGCGCCCCACGCGTGCGCTGTCCGTCTGCGCGAGCGCGGGCGCCGCCATCGCCAGCGCGCAGACGAGAGGGGCGAGGCGGAGGATCATCGGCCGCTCCGGGCCAGGTGGCGAAGGACCATCGAGCGCTCCACGTCGGACCTGATGGTGCGCGTCACGTCCATGAAGGCGCGGGAGACGTCGTCGTCCTCCAGCCGCGCGACGGGCACCCGCATCAGCACCAGCCGCTTCTCCACGTCCGAGTCGATCCGCTGCGTCGAGCGCAACGCGCCCACGAGCACCGCGCGCGACGGCGTCTCGCGGCTGACGAGCGAGGAGAGGACGAGGCGCCGCTCCACGTCGGACTGCATCCCGTCGAGCGCGGCGAAGAAGGCCTGGCGCGTGGCGCCGTCGTCCAGCGAGTAGCGGCTGACGACCTGGCTCAGCACGAGGCGCGTCTCCACGTCGGAATCGATCGTCCCCGCCGCTTCCAGGAGCGAGGCCAGCCGTCCGCCGCGCGCGGCACCCATCGCGCCGGTCAGCACCAGCCGCTTCTCCACGTCGGAGCGGATGCGGCCGACCTCGCGCAGGGTGCGCGCGTACTCGTCGTCGCGCATCGGGTCGCCGCGGAGGAGGGCGCCGAAGTACATCCGCCGGCCCACGTCGCTGCGGATGCGCCCGATCTCCTCCAGCACGCCGCCCACGCCGCGCCGCGCCCGGATGCGCTGAACCCGCCGCTCCGCGCCCAGCCCGCCCTCGCGCGCCGCGTGTCCCAGCGTGCGGCGCACCCACGCCTGCCCTTCCGCATCCATCGCGCGCTCCCGCCCGTCGACGAAGTACAGAACGCGCACCCCGCTTCCCTCGGGACGGAACTCCGCGCGCCGGTCGGGTCCGCGCCCTTCCTCCTCCACCACCAGCCGCCCGCCCGACGGAAGCGACTCAACCCAGTCGCCCTCGTCGTTGAGCTCCACCTCGCCGGTCGCGCGGATCTCCAGCCGCTGGCCGTCGTCAATGGAGGTATGCGTCCAGTTGCTGTTGTTCACGCTCACGCTGCGCTGCTGCGCCGCGCCCGGCGTGGCGAGAAGGGCCAGCAGCAGCGCGCCGCAGCTCAGGCTCAGGGTCGTTCGGGGCATCGTTCCCTCCGGTTTAGGCGGCTCAAGTGGTGAAATTTCAGCACTTCGGATCGTACATCGCTGCTCGTATGTCATCGCTCGTCCGCGTGCCTCCTGCGTCGCCGGCTAGATCCTTCGATCGCCGCAGGAGTCCGGTGGAACGCAGTCATCTGTTGGGCGGCTCTCTCAGGATGACAAATTGAACGGAGGCGTCACTCCCCCCTTTTTGTCATCCTGAGCGACGCGCCTCACCATCCTCTCCCATTCTCCATCCTCTGGCGCGGAGCGAAGGATCTACTGCGCCGCGGCTCGGACCTAGTGAACGTGGTTGAGGACGCCCGCGAGCCAGGTGCGGCCTTCGCTGCCGAAGGCGCGCTCGACGCCGTTGACGCGATAGGTGCGGACCAGCCCGCCGTCCGGGCCGCGGCGCACGCTCAGGCTGCGCGTGACGGAGGCACCGGTGAGCAGCGGATCCGGCTCCGTATCGCCGTCGTGACGGGTGTGCTCGATCTCGAGTACACCGCCGGGGAGCACCTCGGCCACGTCGGTACCCGCGCGGTTCAGGCGGACGTTGCGGGCACGCACGTTCAGCTGGTACGCGGTACGGCCGTTGTGATCCCCCTTGAGCTCCGTGCTGGTGTTCCACACCCCACCGGACGACGCTGGCGTGGCGCGGGGCGCGACTGGGGCGGCGGAGGTGCTGGCCCCGGCGCGTCCCAGCAGCGCGGAGAGCGCCAGCCGCCGGTCCGTCTCCGAGCCGATGGAGTTGGCGGCGGCCATGTACGCCTCGCGCACGGACCCGTCCATCGGCTGGTGCGCGGCGGCCGACGCGAGCACGATCCGCTTCTCGGTGTCGGAATCCATCTTCGAGACCGTGCGGAAGATCGCCGCCATCGATCCCGCGCTGGGGCGCAGCCTCTCCAGGACGGTGACCAGCACCAGCCGCTCGTCGGTGCACGACGAGAAGCTCTCCAGCACCGAGTGCAGCGCGGGCGGAAGCGTGCCGCCGAGCGCGCGGTGCACGACCGCCTCGCTCAGCACCAGCCGGCGCTCCGTGTCCGAAGACATGGTGCGCGTCGCCTCGATGATCGCGACCACGTGCTCGCGCCGCAGGTCGCCGCGGTTGAGCAGCTCGATGAGCACGAGCCGCCGCTCCGTCGAAGACTCCATCCCCGCCGCCATGCGGATGATGTCGTCGTATAGGTCGGCGCCGCCCCGCTGCTGGATGGCGGCCATCATCGCGCTCACCGTCGTGGCGGCCGGAAGCGCGGGTGGGGGCGACGGCTGTGACGGCACGGACGGCTGCGAGGGAGACGACGGCTGCGACGGTTGCGAGGGGGCCGAACCCGTGGAGCCCGCGGGCTCCGGCTGCACGGCGGGAGCGCTCGTCGTCGTGACCGGCGAGACCGGACGCAGCGCGGCCACGGGAGCGGACGCGGTGGGCATCTGCACCGACCCGATGGTGCGCACCACCGGCGTCACGATGCGCGCGGAAACCCTGGCGAGCGGCTCGGTGACGGCATGCTGCGCCGGGCTCAGCGCGGCGAGCGGGACGATGCACGCCGCGCCGGCCGCAAGCGTACCCAGCACCACAGCGCGGCCCACGCCGGTGCGCGGCACG
>DASVVI010000075.1:0-1788 GCA_036386635.1 Longimicrobium sp. | reverse complement strand
CTGGAGGTCGAATTCACGGACGGACAGGCACCCGCGCGGGCCGTCTTCGCGCTCGTGGCGCACGCGTCCGACGTGGACGCGGTCGTCACCGTCGCACGGCAACAGCCCGCCGCCCCCACTTGCCCCGCGGAAGTGCGCGCGGACGTGCGCGCGCCGGAAGACTTGCTGTTGCTGGGCTACATGGGCAAGGGCGGTGTTCCCACTGCCGAGATTCATCAAGTCAGAGACGACACCCAGGGCTTGGAGTCCAGGGGAGGCGTGGCCTATCGCGGGAAGGGCTGGCTGATGTTCCAGGCAGAAATCCGCAACACACGCGGCCCGCAGGCGTGGGTGCCCACGGAGGCAACGCTCACGAGCAAGACGGGCGAGAAGCTGCGGGGCCGCGTGGTGCGAGAGCAACAGGGAGAGTCAGTCCCGGACGATTGGGTGCGGGTGCTCGTGGTGACGGAGGAGCCGCCCGCCGGCGCGGGCCTTGTCTTCACCCTGGAAGTGAGCGGGGCGGATGGTCGGACGCTTGCGATTCCCAGGGTGACGATTCCCGCACCCGCGAAGAAGGAGTCCAAGCGATGACCGCGCTCATGGTGGGGCTGCCCTCCGGTTCCATGATTGACGGCTACAAGGTGCTCAAGCCGCTGGGGGACGGCGGCTTTGGGCTCGTGTACCTCGTGGAAAAGAACGGCAAGCGCTACGCGCTCAAGCTGGCGCGGCACCGCCAGGCGAGCGGCGACGACAAGCGGACGCACGCGCGCACCCAGCGCGAGTTGGGCATTCTGCTGCTGTTCGCGGACCACCCCAACATCATCCACACGTGCGGGCACGGGTACGCGCCAGACAAGGAGACCGGGAACCTGTATCTCGTCCTGGACTACGTGGACGGCTGGACGTTGGGCGAGTGGATGGTGCGTAAACACCCCACCGTGCATGAAGTCCTCTGCGTCTTCGTGAAGGTCGCCTCCGCGCTGGCCTACCTCCACGTCCGGGGCGTGCTTCACCGCGACTTGAAATGGGCCAACGTCATGATCCGCAAGAGCGACGGGGAGCCCATCCTCATCGATCTGGGCTGCGCCACCCACGCTCTGGCCGAGGACTTGACCGACGGAGGCGTGCCCCCGGGGACGGATCGCTCGCGTGCGCCCCGGCAGTTCAAGTTCCTCCGCGAGCACAAGGAAGAGCACCGGGCACGGTACGCCTTCCAGGTGGCAGACGAAATCTTCGCGTTTGGGGTGATGCTCTATGACTTGTTGACGGACCCGCGCCCCACAGAGGACCGCCCGCGCGAGCCGTTGAACCACCAGCGCCGCATGCCCGAGCCCGCGCACAAGCTGAACCCCCGCGTGCCCGTGGCCGTGAGCGAGTGGGTGCAGACGCTCCTGGCGCGTGACCCCAGCAATCGGCCGGTGGATACGGAAGCCCTGCTGCGCGAGGTGACGGAGCTGGCAGGCGTGACGACTGCCGAATACCTGGAGCCGGTACACCCACCCTCCGAGCAGCGCCAGCCCGCGCCCTCCGAGGCGAGCGAGCCTGCCGCGTTGGAGAAGACGAAAGAGCGCCCAGGGGCCGCGCTGCGCGCCCTCGCGGGGCGGCTCCACACGCGCCGCACGGTGCTTGCGGGTGGCGGCCTGGTGGCCGCGGGCGTTGCCGCCGCGCTCGCCCTCTCTGCGGGAGAAGCGCCCACACCCGCGCCCACGCCCGCGCCTCGCGTGGCACCTGCCCCGGTGCCGCTGGCGGCTGGCCCCATGGCCCTCCTCGAGGGCACCGCTGCTATGTCCACCCCTGCCCCCGCGCGAG
>DASVVI010000074.1:0-3319 GCA_036386635.1 Longimicrobium sp. | reverse complement strand
GCGGCCGGCGCGCTCGGTTGTAGCCCGCGGCGGCGGCGGGCGCAAGGGTACCAAAGAAGAGCGGGGCGGCTCCCAGGCCGCCCCGCTCCTCTTTGGTACCCTTGCGCCCGCCGCCCCCGCGGGCTACAACCGAGCGCGCCGGCCGCGCGGCCGGGCACGCCTGGACTCCACTTCGCACTCCAGATGAAACCGTTCCTGATCGGGATCGCCGGGGGCACCGGCTCGGGGAAGACCACCGTGGCGCGCCGCATCTACCAGTCGCTGCACCTGGATTCGGCGGTGTTCATCGACCACGACGCCTACTACCGCGACCTCGCCCACATGACGGTGGAGGAGCGGCAGCGGATGAACTTCGACCACCCCGACTCGTTGGACAACGACCTGCTCATCGGCCAACTGGAGCGGCTGCTGGCGGGGGAGGCGGTGGAGAAGCCCGTCTACGACTTCACCCGCCACACCCGCGCCGCCGAGACGGTGAGGATCGCGCCGCGCCACGTGATCCTGGTGGACGGTATCCTCCTGTTCGCCGACGCGCGGCTGCGGGACATGTTCGACCTCAAGATCTTCGTGGACACCGAGGCGGACGTGCGCTTCATCCGCCGCCTGCGCCGCGACATCGAGACGCGCGGGCGCTCGCTGGACGCGGTGATCGACCAGTACCTGAACACCGTACGCCCCATGCACTTCGAGTTCGTGGAGCCCACCAAGCGGTACGCGGACGTGATCCTTCCGCGCGGCGGGCAGAACACCGCCGGCATCGAGGTGATCGCGGCGAGGATTCGGGAGCGGCTGGCGGAGAAGGCGAGGGCGGAGGCGGGGGAGGGGTGAAGGGTGAGGGGTGGTCGGTGGAATGAGGGGTGAGTCCAGGTGTGAAACCAGGAAGCCGGCGGTTGAAACCGCTGCAACAACCGCGGGAAGCCTGCCTTCGCAGGCTCGGCGGCGGCGGGATCGGTGTGGGCGACGGGCGGGATCGGTGGCGGGGGCATCGGTGCCGAACGCGGGCGCCGAACACCGGGGGCTAAAGCCCCCGGCTGGAACTACGCGAAGGCGGCTGAAGCCGACTCGTGCAGTGCGGAATTGGAGATCGAGTCCGCGAAGGCGGACTTTGCGCGGTTCCAGCGGCGAATTCATTCGCTCCTGGGGCGGAGTTCGCGCGGTTCAGGGGCGGATTTGATGGCTCCTGTATCCCCTCCGGTGCATTCGGCTTGACCGGCCCGGCGCGGTTCCGGTATACTCACAACGAAATCCTGTTACGAACCCCCGCGATTCCGGAGGAGCACACCGAGCGCGATCCACGGACCGAATGAGGTGCTGATGCTGCGTGCACCCCCGGTTCTGCTCCTGCTCCTGGCGCTCTTCGGGCTGGGGCTCCCCCCCGCGCTATGGGGGCAGGACCCCGACGAAAGAGCCCCGGTGGTGCCGTCCAAGGGCTACCGGCTGGAGCAGAACTACCCCAATCCGCCAAACCCGGATACATACATCCCGTTTTACCTGGAGGAAGGCCTGTTCAAGGATGGCGAGCCCCGGGTCGTCACCATCCGGATCGTAAACATGTTTCGTCAGCTGATCGCCATCCCCAAGGCGGTCGGACATCCCCGCGGCCGGGACGTGCGCGTGCAGGGGCTCCGCTACACGGAGCCGGGCCGCAAGGTGGCCTACTGGGATGGCCGGGACCTGAACGGAAGGCGCGCCCCCTCGGGGCTCTACTACTGCGAGCTGGTGGTGGGCGACCGGCGCGAGCCGGACCTGATCCGCATCATCGTCGCCAACCCCGCGAAGCGCTCGCGCTTCATCCCCCCCATCTTCCGAAGACAGTGAAGCCGGCCAGGATCGAGATCCCGGCCGGCTTCAGTTTTTACAGCGGGTGCGTTAGTGCGTGAGTGCGTAAGTGCGTTTGGATCCAGCGCACTAACGCACTAACGCACTCACGCACCTCTTTTCAGTCGATCAGATACAAAAACCGCCCGCAGCTCTGGCACGAGCGCACTTCCTCGTTCCGGTCCGCGTCGGACGCGAGGGCGGTGGGGATCTGGACGAAGCAGCCGTAACAGGTGCCCCGGATGACCGGGACCACCACGCGCGGCTGCTTGCCCGCCATCCGGCGATAGCGGCTGCGGACCTCGGGGGCCAGCGCCTCCTCCATCTCCGCGATCTTTTCGTCCAGGATGGTGAGCGCTACGTCGGTGCTCAGCCCGAAAACGGCTTCCTGCACGTCGCGCGAAGAGCTCTCCCCCAGCTCGCGGCGCTGCGTCTTCAGGTCCTGGATCTCCAGCAATGCTTCCAACTGGGGGTGCATACGTGGGACTCTCCGCGCCTCAGACGCCCTTCTCCTGAAGGAGCGCGAGGAATTCCAAAGGATTAGTGAGCTGGTCGAGCCGGGTGGACACGTCCGGCTCCTTGGAGAACTGCGCGATCTTGCCCAGCACGGGCAGGTACTGGTTGGACACCTCCAGCGGCGGCGCCACGATCATGAAGAAGTAGCGCGCCGGCTGCTCGTCGATGGCCTTGAAGTCCACCCCCGACGTCTTGCGGCCGAACGCCACGCGCAGCCGGTTCACCACCAGCGAGCGGCAGTGGGGGATGGCGATCCCCCTGCCGATTCCGGTGGAGCCCAGGTTTTCCCTGCGCTTCAGCATCTTGAAGAGGATCCCCTGCGACTTCTCGTCGACTTTGAGCAGGGCGATGAGCTCCTTGAGGATCTCATCCTTGCTCTCGCCTTTGAGGTCGAGCTGGATCGCGTCTTCGTTGAAGAATTCGCGAAGTTCCATATCTGCAATTCCCGGTGATTTACACGAGTCGGCTTTCAGGGTCCGGTCAAGGACGCCGGAATGTAAGCCCCGCGCCCATGCCTGTCAAAACCAACAACTTATCCCATTCGATGCCCATACGAGCGAGGCACGGAGAGAAACATCCTCTCCGTGCCTCGCTCCACTGTTTCTCCGGCCGCGCCGCGTCAGCGCATCGCGTCGGGGTCCATCCCGTTGCGGCGGCACCACTCCGCGTAGGCGAAGGGTGAGATCTCGGACGGCTTGATCTCGCTGCGCCCGCCCCAGAAGACGTTGGTGTATCCGACGGGGATGCCGGCCTCTTCCAGGTGCTGGTCGATAGCGGCCTTGTGGGCGAGCACCATCTCCTTCTCGGTGCCGTGCGCGACGCCCATGATGTTGACGCCGCCGAACTCCGGCCCGCCCTCGCGCCAGTAGGCGTGCGTCATCACGAAGTGGCGCCCCACCTCGCGCCCCGCATCCAGCTCGCGCCCCTGTGGCACGCGCCAGTGGAAGAGGGCGTTGTAGCGCGTCACCCGCTCCCCAGAGGCGTT
>DASVVI010000073.1:0-2351 GCA_036386635.1 Longimicrobium sp. | reverse complement strand
CCCCCCCCCCCCTGGGTGATGGAACCCTGCCCGCTTCCGCTGGTACCGGGGGCGCGCGGGCGAGAGCCGCGCGCGATGAACTCCCAACCCACGCACACATGCGCCACCTGACACTCGCCCGCACCGGAGCGGTCGTGCTTGCGACCGCGGCCGCCGGGTGCGCCAGCGTACAGACCATGGATCCCGCGACTTCCCGCGCCGACGCGCCCGCGCAACAGGCGCCCGCCGCGGCCTCCAACAACCCGCTCCTCGCCCCCTGGACCGGACCCTACGGCGGTGTTCCGCCCTTCGACCGGGTGCGGGTGGAGGACATCAAGCCCGCCCTCGAAGCCGCCATGGCCGAGAACCTGGCCGAGGTGGAGCGCATCGCGAACGACCCCGCCGCGCCCACCTTCGAGAACACGCTGGCGGCGCTGGAGCGCGCGGGCGGATCGATGGAGCGCGTGATGACCGTCTTCGGGATCTGGAGCGGGAACCTCAACACCCCCGAGTTCCAGAGGGTGGAGAGCGAGATGGCGCCGCGGCTGGCCGCCTTCAACGACCGCATCACGCAGAACGAGGCGCTATTCCGCCGCATCCAGGCGGTGTACGAGGCGCGCGAGACGGCGGGGCTCACGCCGGAGCAGAAGCGGCTGGCGTGGTACTACCACAACAACTTCGTGCGCGCCGGCGCCCGGCTGGACGCGGCGAGCAAGGCACGCCTCTCCGAGATCAACCAGCAGCTCGCCGGGCTCTTCACCCGCTTCGGCCAGAACGTGCTGGCCGACGAGACGGAGCAGACGCTGGTGCTGCGCAGCGAGGCCGAGCTGGCCGGCCTTCCGCCGGAGCTGCGCGCTTCCGCGGCGGCGGCGGCGGCCTCGCGCAACATGCCGGGGGCGTGGGTCATCACCAACACCCGCTCGTCGGTCGACCCCTTCCTCACGTACTCCCAGCGGCGCGAGCTGCGGGAGAAGGCGTGGCGGATGTTCGTCAACCGCGGCGACAATGGCGGCGAGCGCGACAACAACGCCATCATCACCCAGATCCTGCAGCTCCGCGCTGAGCGGGCCAGGGTCCTGGGGTTCCCCACGCACGCCCACTGGCGGCTGGAGAACACCATGGCCAAGACCCCCGAGCGGGCCATGCAGCTGATGACCTCCGTGTGGACGCCGGCCGTGGCCCGCGTGCGCCAGGAGGTGGCCGACATGCAGGCGCTGGCCGACGGTGAGGGCGCCCGCATCAAGATCGAGCCGTGGGACTACCGCTTCTACCAGGAGAAGGTGCGCAAGGCGCGCTACGACCTGGACCAGAACGAGGTGAAGCAGTACCTGCAGCTCGACCGGCTGCGCGAGGGGATGTTCTGGGTGGCGGGCGAGCTGTTCGGGATGCAGTTCACCCCGGTGACCGGCGTCCCCGTCTACCACCCTGACGTCACCGTGTACCGCGTGACGGACAAGGCCAGCGGGCGGCAGATCGGCCTCTGGTACTTCGATCCATACGCGCGCCCCGGCAAGCGCTCGGGCGCGTGGATGAACGCGTACCGCAACCAGTCGCGCTTCGACGGCGAGGTGACGACGCTCGTCTCCAACAACTCGAACTTCGTGAAGGGCGAGGGGAACCAGCCCGTCCTGATCTCGTGGGACGACGCCACCACCCTCTTCCACGAGTTCGGGCACGCGCTGCACGGGCTGCTCTCCAACGTCAACTACCCGTCGCTCTCCGGGACGGCGGTGGCGCGCGACTACGTGGAGTTCCCGTCGCAGCTATTGGAGCACTGGCTCTCCACGCCGCAGGTGCTGGAGCGCTTCGCCCTGCATCACCAGACGGGCCGGCCGATTCCGCAGGAGCTGGTGGACCGCATCAAACGCGCGTCGACCTTCAACCAGGGCTTCGGCACCACCGAGTACCTGTCCAGCGCCCTGATCGACATGAAGCTGCACCTGGCCGGCTCGCAGCAGATCGATCCCGACGCCTTCGAGCGGCAGACGCTGGCGGAGCTGGGGATGCCGGCCGAGCTGGTGATGCGCCACCGCACGCCGCACTTCGGCCACGTCTTCGCGGGCGACGGCTACTCGGCGGGCTACTACAGCTACCTGTGGTCCGACGTCCTCACCGCCGATGCGGCCGAGGCGTTCACCGGCGCGGGCGGCTTCTACGACCGCGCCGTGGCCGAGCGGCTCCGCACGCTGCTCTCCATCGGCAACACCGTGGACCCCGCCGAAGCATACCGCGCCTTCCGCGGCCGCGACCCGTCGACGGACGCGCTGATGCGGAAGCGCGGCTTCCCGGTGACACCGCAGCGGTAGACAGGCAAGCCCCCCCTCTCCCAGGCAGTTTTGGGAGAGGGGGATGCGTCGCGGAGCGACGCTGGG
>DASVVI010000072.1:0-4553 GCA_036386635.1 Longimicrobium sp. | reverse complement strand
ATGGTTCTTCATCGACCATCCGACGGGCTTGTAGATCCAAACAGACTGGGCTCACGCGGAGACGCAGAGGCGCAGAGAGAGAACAGCGCGGAGATGGTTGACGAGACCAACTATTGAGTTGGAAAGATACGGAGCAGGTACTGGGTCAGTGGCGCGGTGTCCAATCCAGGCGCACGGAACGCGATGTAGCCATCAGGACGGATCAGGTAATAGCCAGATTCCGCAATCCCGTAGCGCCGGTGCGTCTCGCCCGATTCGTCAAGCCACGCGCCCGGAACTTCGGTGCTGTGGGTGATGTGGTGCGCCTGTACGTCGCCCAGGTGCGCGGCGGCGAGGGTACGGAGCGCATCCGCGGAGTCGGCGCCGAAGACGAGGAGGTGGTGCGCGGCGCCCGTGCAGAGCGAGAACAGCGTCGTCTCGCCACCGTCGCGGCGCACCGGGGCATCCGGGGCGCGGTGCCCCGCGCGAGGGCCGCCGCGGAACCGTGGGCGTGCCTCGTCGACGACCGGGCTGGAGGGATACGCGATCTCCAGCTGCGAGATGAAGCGGAAGCCGCGTACCGCGAGCCTCGGCTGGCCGAGCGCGATTCGGCCGATGCGCGGCAGGAGGAAGCCGGCGAGGGCCAGGCTGACCGGGCCGCGCGCCGCGGTACCCGCGAAAAGCCGGTCCGTCGTGCGCAGCAGGCGCTGCCCGACGGGGAGCCGCTCGGCTTCGTAGCTGTCCAGGAAGCCCTCCGGCGCATGCCCGCGAAGCACGAGCGCCAGCTTCCACGCCAGGTTGGCCGCGTCCTGGAGCCCCGTGTTCATCCCCTGCCCTCCCGCCGGGCTGTGGATGTGCGCCGCATCGCCCGCCACGAAGGCCCGGCCCGCGCGGTAGTGGTCCGCCGCGCGGTGATGAAGGCGGAAGCGCGCGAGCCAGCGCGGATCGCGAAGCTCCATGGGAATCGGCGACGTCTCGCGGACGATCTCCCGCATCTCGTCGAGCGATGGATCGCCCGCGTCGTCCGGCACCGACTCGGGACGCGTCGCGATCAGCCGGTAAAACCCGGGCTCCGCGAATGGGAAGACGGCCAGGAGCCCGGCGCGCGAGACGAAGATGTACAGCGAATCGTCGTCGTGCTCCCAATCCAGCATCAGATCCGCCAGCACGAAGTCCTGCGGGTACGCCCCGCCCTCGAAACTCAGCCCCGCGCCTTTGCGCACCACACTGTGCGCGCCGTCGCATCCCACGATGTAGCGGGCGCGGATCTCTTCCTCGCGTCCATCCTCGTGCCGCACGCGCGCGCGCACCGCGTCCGCGTCCTGTGCGAAGCCGAGCAGCTCCAGCGGCCGTTCCACCTGCGTTCCCAGCGCGGCGAGCCGCCTCTCCAGCACGCGCTCCGTGTCCACCTGCGACACCAGCAGGGTGAACGGGAAAGGCGTATCGGTGACCTTGGCGACCTCCCCGAACGCGAAGTCCACCGCGGGGCGGCCGTTGATGAAGACCTTCGCGGCCATCGTCCGCCGCCCCGCCGCGACAAGCTCGTCCGCGATCCCCAGCTTCTGCAGCAGCTCGAGCGAGCGGGCGTGCACCACCAGCGCGCGCGAGCGGTCGGAGCGCACGGGCGTCCGGTCGACCACGCGGCACGCGATTCCGCGCGAGACCAGCCCCAGCGCCAGCATCAGCCCCGTGGGGCCGCCGCCGGCCACCAGCACCTCCGTGTCGTGCGGTGACGTGTTCATGTGGTTTGATTCAGCGAAGGGGGGATCGAGTGTGCTTCGCCATCCGACAGCCGGGGGTCACTCCGCGGGGCCCGCGATCTCCACCTTGAGGCCAAAGGTGTCTTCGAAGAGCCCGCCTTTGCGGCGCAGCGCCCAGCGCTCCAGGAGGAGGTCGCCCGTGCCCTCCAGCTCCAGGGTGCAGCGATCCTTTGCCACACGCGCCCGCACGCTGGAGACGGCCTGGATGTGCTCGCGGTCGAGCGCGTCGGCCACGCGCAGCAGCGAGGCGAGCTTGATCACGCGCGCACGGTCCTCTTCGGGAAGCCGGGTGAAGTGGTCGTGGTGCTCGGCCGGGACACCCTTGCGGTGGTAGCGCGCCAGGTTGGCGATGATGTCGATCTCGCGCTGCGTGAACTCCGGGATCTCGCTCTGCGAGACCAGGTAGAACGAGTGCTTGTGGTGCTTCTTGTAGCCCACGTACACGCCGATGTCGTGCAGCACCGCCGCGGCCAGCAGGATGCGCCGGTCGGTGGGCTCCAGCTTGTGGACCTTGCGGAGCTGGTCGAAGAGAGAGCCGGCGAGCCGCGCCACGTGCTGGGCGTGCGTTTCGTCGAACATGTAGCGCCGCCCCAGCGAAACCGCCCCCGCCACCGCGTGCCTGTCCTTGCGGTCCTCGTGCTCCTGGTGCGTCACCAGGTCGTCGACCAGATCCACCAGCACGCCGTCCTTGAGCCCCACCGCCGGCACGAACACCTCCTCGGCGCCGGACACGGAGATGACGCGCTCGTAGACCATGGAGGCGGGGAGGATGACGTCAGCACGGTCCTCGCGCAGCCCCAGCTCGTCCACCCGCTGGCGGTACGAGAGGCGCGAGAGCATCTCGATGAGCCCGCGCAGCTCGGTGAGCGACAGGCGCGTCACCTTGCCCCGCGCCGCCTTCCCGCCCGCGAGCCTCGCCAGCGCCTCGATGTTGCCGCCGGTGGCGATCACCCCGCGCGGGTTCCACTGCTGCGCGATCACGGGGATCTGCAGCGTGGCCGCGTACTCGCGCAGCAGCCGCTGGAAGCGCCCGGGCTCCTCGCCGGAGACGGAGAGCTCTTCCAGAAGGCGCACGGAGCCCATCACGTGGCTCTCGCTCCACAGGATGCCGCCGGCGTCCACCAGCGACACCTCCACGCTCCCGCCGCCCAGGTCCACCAGGATCCACTTGTGGTCCGCGAGGGGGACGCTGGCGCGGATGGCCTCGTAGACCAGCCGCGCCTCCTCGGACCCGGTGATGACCTCCAGCTCCAGCCCCGCCTCGTCGCGGATGCGCTGCACCAGCTCGCCGCCGTTGCGCGACTCCCGCATGGCGCTGGTGGCGACGGCGCGGTAATGGTCGATCCCCAGCGTCTCCATCTGCCGCCGGAAGCCCTTCATCGCCTCCACGGCCGCGTCCATCGCCTCGCGCGGGAGCTTGCCGGTCAGGAAGACGTCGTGCCCCAGCCGCACGGGCATGCGCTGCTCGGCCAGCGTCTCGTACTCCGTGGCGCCGCGGAACTCCGCGGCGATGAAGCGCATGGCGTTGGAGCCCACGTCCACCGCCGCCACCCGCAGCGGAAAGGCGGGGAGCGACTTCGGGTTCTTCTTGGGTGCGGAAAGCTGCGGCATTACCAGGCGCGCGAGAGACGGTCCGCGCCGGCCCCGAGCGGGCTCCGGCGGCCCGCATCTGTGCGCAGGGATCGGGCCGGGGCAACGTCCCGCCGGTAGTCTCATTACGCTGCCCTTCTGCGGAAGGCGGTCGAGCCGCGCCGTTATCTGCTGATCGCCGCAGATATCACCGGGTGCTCCTCGACCCATACGAAGATGAGGCTCGTGAGGTCGCGGAAGTTCAGCCTTGCAACATCCAGGTGCACCTCGCCGCACAACTCTGGTAGATCGTTATGAAACCAGCGGTAGCGCTCCACGATTTTGTCTCCGCCGGGAAGAATTACCCCCGGCTCACGATGTGTCGAGAGAAAGTCGCGCACCTCACGAATCGCTTCGTCCGTTCTACCGCCGTGCGCGCGGATGTCCTGCCCCGCGATGTCGGAGATGAACTTCTGGTAGCGATAACGATCAGTGTCGAGGATGATTGCCACCTTCTCCTGATCTTCGCTGGAGCCAAATGACTTTGCGCCCAGGAAGATGCCTAGCTCCAGCGGCATGTTGAACCGGGGCAAGCGCGTGCCGCGGTCGAGCTGGGTTCGCGAGATGTCGTGCACCGCCAGGCGGGATTCGCGGATGATCGCGGTGATCTTCTCGATTCTCACCTGGCTGCTGTCGTCCACCTCCAGCGAACAGCGTGGATGATATCCGCAGTCGGCCGTGGCGAAAGCAATCGCCTCGAACAGAGGTCGGTACGCCGGATCGAACGGGCAGTTGATGAACACGTTACGATCGTAGCGGCGAGGGATCATGGATCCTCGCCACCCGCGGCTTCGCCGTCCTGGCCGGACTTCTTGAGGCCCCGGGAACGTGTGTCTTTTGCTTTCTCCCTCGCCTCCCTGGCCGCTTTTACTTTCAACACCGCCGCCCGCGCTTCCTCCATCGTGAAGCTGTCCGGTGGCCACACCGGTGGGACGAGCTCGCGCATCCTCGCTTCCTTCATACCAGCCTCCCTGTTGGCGTTCGTTTCGAAGCTAAACGTGCTTTTCAGGCGCTGCAAGCTTCGAGCGCGAACCGGTCCGGACGGTGGCTGATTGCTGGCGATTTCGGTCCCAGCGGAGCTCCCATTCGCAGAAGGCGTCGCCCCTCGACAGAGCAGCGGACGTGGCGGACGGTGGGGGTGGCGCCGCCCGCCAGCTCCACAGCGCGGAGGAGACCTCCGGTCTG
>DASVVI010000071.1:0-2206 GCA_036386635.1 Longimicrobium sp. | reverse complement strand
CGCCCGGCGCGATCCCGACCACGCGCACCTCCGGCGCCAGCGCGCGCGCGGCAACGCGGGTCAGGTGCGCGATTCCGGCCTTGGAAATCCCGTGCGCGGCGTAGCGCGCCCACGCCTGCATCCCCGCCAGGTCGGCCATGTTCACCACGACCCCGCGCCGCTCGCGCAGGGTGGGCGCCAGGTGGCGGATGAGGAAGAAGGGCGCCTTGAGGTTCACGGCCATGGTGTGGTCCCAGAGCGCCTCGTCCGTCTCCTCCAGCGCTTGCGGGGGAAAGACGGATGCGCTGTTCACCAGCACGTCCACCCTGCCGAACGCCGCGACGGCCTCGCGCGCGAGCCGCTCCACCTCGTCGCCGCGCGCCAGATCGGCGCCGATCGCCACCGCCTCCCCGCCTCGGCCGCGGATCTCTTCCACCAGCTCGTCCGCGTGCGCGCGCGAGGAGTTGTAGTGCACCACGAGCCGCATCCCCTCCCCCGCCAGCGCGGACGCCATGGCCCTCCCCAGCCGCACCGCCCCGCCGGTGACCAGCGCCACCTTGCCATGCAATTCCATCCGCCGCTCCGGCCTGGGTGCGAGCTTCTAAAGACTGGCCTCACGCAGAGACGCGGAGACGCGGAGGAACAGCGATCTCACACAGAGACACAGAAGAAATAGAAAGTCACAGAGGAAAACAGACGGTGCCCCTCCTTCTTCTGTTCTCCTCTGTGTCTATGTGCCTCTGTGTGAGCCATGCGGTTGCGGTTCTCTCAGCGCCTCCGCGTCTCCGCGTGAGGCCCGCCGTCAGTCGTCCTGCTTGAAGATCTTGAGGTTGGTGGAGTGCCCGGGGGCGATGCGCGCCTTGGGGTTGATGAAGTGCACGGCGTTGTTCACCGCGATGGCCGCCTCGCCGTAGCCGCACGAGATCAGCTCCAGCTTGCCCTCGTAGTGCACGATGTCGCCCGCCGCCCACACGCCGGGCACGCTGGTCTCCATGACGCCGTTCACCTTGATGGTGTTCTTTTCCAGCTCCAGCCCCCACCGCGCGATCGGCCCCAGGTCAGGCTTGAAGCCCAGCAGCGCGATCACCGCGTCCGCGTCGACGTGGGTGTCCTCGTCCGTCTCGTTGTTGAAGATGGTGACGCGGGCCACGCACCCGTTCACCCCTTCCATGTGCCGCACCTCGTAGGGAGTGAGGATCTGCACCTCTCCCTTCTCGGCCAGCGCCTGCATCTCCAGCACGCTGCTCTTGTGCGCGCGGAACTCGGGGCGCCGGTGGATGAGGGTGACGGAGCGCGCCACGCCGCGCAGCCCCAGCACCCAGTCCACCGCCGAGTCGCCGCCGCCCACGATCAGCACGCGCCGGTCGCGGAAGTCCTCGATCTGGCGGACGTGCGTGTGCGCGCCGCCGCCCTCGCGGTAGTGGTCCTCCCACCCCGGGCACTCCAGCACGCGCGGGTTGAGGGCGCCCTTCCCCGCCGTCACGCACACGGTGCGCGTGAGGAAGTCGCCCGCGGGGGTCACCAGGCGGAAGTGCCCGTCCTCGCGCACCATCTCCTGCACCTCGGCGCCTAGCACGACCTCGGGGCCGAACTGCGTGCCCTGTTCGATCATGTTGTTGGCCAGGTCCTTGGCCAAAATCTTGGGCAGCCCGCCCACGTCGAAGATGTACTTCTCCGGGTAGAGCGCCATCAGCTGCCCGCCGAGCTGCGGAAGCGCGTCCACGATGCGGCACGAGATCCCGCGCAGCCCTGCATAGAAAGCGGCGTACAGCCCCGTGGGCCCGCCGCCGATGACGGTGATGTCCGTGATGTTCGCGTCGCTCACGCGTGTGCTCCAGAGTGGCTGGGTCGCTGGCCCGCGCAGCGTGGCGGGCCGCGCTCCATATAGAGAACGGGCGCGGCCCACGCAAGGGAGCCGGGCACGCCACGCCGCGCATTGCAGCGTGCAAGAAACCTTGCAAGATGGCGCGCGCCAAACCGGCCTCCGGCCGCACCCTCTGCACGTAAACCACACTCCTGCAACCACTTGCAGTTTGCGCGGCGCATGGCGTACGCGTTGCCTTAGAGGACGCCGACAGCACGATGGAGTGCTGCAGGACCCAACCCACTCTTCCCACTCTGGAGCACCACCATGCGCAACCTCCGCAACCGCGACGGCTTCACCCTGATCGAGCTCATGATCGTGGTCGTGATCATCGGCATCCTGGCCGCCATCGCCATCCCGAAG
>DASVVI010000070.1:0-3299 GCA_036386635.1 Longimicrobium sp. | reverse complement strand
AACGATCCCGAGCGGGTCGCCGCGCTGCACCGTACCGGCCTCCTCGGCAGCGACGCCGATGAGGCGTTCGACCGCATGACGCGCCTGGCGGTGAAGCTCCTGCGCGTCCCCGCCGCCTTCATCTCGCTGGTGGACTACGAGCGCGACTTCTACATGAGCGCGCACGGCTTCGGCGAGCCGCTGGCCACCTCGCGCGAGCTCACTGGGCGCACCTTCTGCCACTACGCCATCGAGTCCGACCAGCCTCTCGTCATCAACGACGCCCGCGCGGACCCGGTGTACAGCCTGGTCCCCACGGTGGAGTCGCTGGGCGTGGCGGCGTACGTGGGCGTGCCGCTGCCGGGTCCCGAGGGCCACATCCTGGGCTCCTTCTGCGCCATCGACACCTCGCCCCGCGCCTGGACCCCCGACGAGGTTGACATCCTCAGCGAGCTTGCGTCCTCCGCGCGTCGCGAGATCGAGCTGCGCCACCGCACGCGCCTCGCCGAGGAGCAGACCCTCCGCCTCCGCGAGCTCGCCTCCGAGCTGACCGCCCAGGTCGCCGAGAACCGCGCCCTCGCCGATGCCCTCCGCGAGGCCCGCACGCCGGCGTAGGCCGCGTTTGCCGGGGGGCGCGCATCCAGGAGCGAATGAATTCGCCGCTGGAAACACGCGAAGTCCGCCTGCGCGGACTCACATCTTCGGGTTCCGTGCTCCCCTATTTTGTCATCCTGAGGGAGCCGCATGGCCGGATCTCGCCGCGCCCTCCCGACTGCTGCGGCGACCGAAGGATCTAGCCGGAGCAGGGCCGGGGACAGCACGCGGACGCGAACCTCGCGTAGCGCGCAGTAGATCCTTCGCTACGCGCCACGGTTCGCAGCCCGGGAGAGGCCAGAGAGGCGCGTCGCTCAGGATGACAATATTAGGGGGATTCGAAGCAGATGCGTGACCTGGACCGGCTGTTCCGCGGATTGGCGGGGTCCCGCTTCCGGAGCCGGTTTCGGCTGGGGGCGGCGGATCGCGCGTACCTGGAGGCGAAGGGGCTGCCGACGATCCTGGTGCACGCGGCGGACTTCGTGGCGCGGCGCCTGGCCCCCGCGAACCCCGCCAAAGACGGCAAGCAGACCCCCTTTCGCGGCCACCCCGTCTTCGTCGCGCAACACGCCACCGCCACCTGCTGCCGCGGCTGCCTCGAGAAGTGGCACGCCATCCCCGCCGGCCGCGAGCTGACGGCCGAGGAGCAGGCGCACGTGGTGTCGGCGATCGAGCGGTGGCTGATGGGGGGCACAGGCGAGTAAACTCGCGGCAACAAAAGCACAAAGTCCGCCTTCGCGGACTCCCGGTCGAATGTCGCGCTTCACTAGCCCACTTCAGTGGGCTTCGCGTGGTTCCAGCCGAGGGATTTATCCCCCGGAATTGGGATGACGGCGGCTATTCAACCCCCGGCGTTCAGCCCCGATCCCCGCTCCTCACACCGCGCACGCCCCGTCATCACACCCATCCGCACTGGCCTCCGGCGCCGCCTCCGATTCGCGGGCGACGGTCTCGAAGGCCTGGAGGAACGCGGAGGCCGGCTGGGCGCCCTGCACACCGTACCGCCCCTCGAAGACGAACGTGGGAACCGCGGTGATGCCGAGCTGCCGCGCATCGCGGATCTCGCCCTTCACCTCCGCCACCCCCTCGTCCCCCGCCAGGTACCCGCGCACCCGTTCGCCATCCATCCCCGCCGCGATGGCGAGGGCGGTGAGGACCGCGGGGTCGCCGATGTCGGCCCCGCGGGCGAAGTGGGCTTCGAAGAGCTGCTCCGCGAGCGCGTGCTGCACCGGCGGCCCGTACTCGTGCTCCGCCAGGCGCAGGAGCCGGTGCGCCGCGAGCGTATTGGCCGCCAGGGCCCGGTCGAAGTCCATCGTGATCCCCTCCCCGCGCGCCGCCTCGGCGACATTGCCCGCCATCGACGCCGCCCCCGGCCCGAACTTCTCCTTCAGCGCATCCAGCAGCGGCCGCGCCGTGGCGGGCGCCGCCGGATCGAGCTGGTACGGCCGGTACACGACCTCCACCTCACCCGCCCCCGGAAACGCCGCCAGCGCCCTCTCGAACCGCCGCTTCCCGATGTAGCACCACGGGCACGCGACGTCGGAGTAGATCTCGACCTTCATATCGTCTCCAGGGAAGGGGAGTGCTGAACAGAAGTGCGTTAGTGCGTTAGTGCGCTTGGAGCCCAACGCACTGACGCACTCACGCACTCACGCACTTTTTCTCTTACGCCACCCGCAGAATCCTCTCCAGCGGCAGCCGGTGCTGCGGAAAACCTTCCTCCGCGCCGCGGCCGATGGCGATCAGGGCCGGAATGCGGACGTTCTCCGGCAGACCCAGGAGCGCCTTCACGGCGGCGGGGTCGAAGCCGGCCATGGGCGAGGTCTGGTAGCCGCGCGCCTCTGCGGCCAGCAGAAGGTAGCCGAGGGCGATGTAGCCCTGCCCCTGCGCCCACGTCTCGCGCTCGTCCTCGCTCTGCTTCGCGAACGTGTTGCGGATGGTGCGCTGCGTCGCCTCCTGCTGCTCGGGGCTCATCCCGGGGTGCACGATGGCGTCGAGGTTCTCCAACGACTCCTTCATGTCCGTGTAGAGGACGATGACGGCGGGCGCCGAATGCACCTGGCGCTGGTTGAACGCGGCGGCCGCGAGCCGCTCCTTCATCTCCGGCGTCTCCACCACGACGAAGCGCCAGGGCTGCACGTTGAACGCGGAAGGCGCCCGCCGCACCACGTCCAGGATCTCCTCCATCTCGTCGCGCGGGATGGGGACCGGCTCGTAGGCACGGATGGAGCGGCGCTGCTCCGCCGCTTCGCGCACGCTCAGGAAGTCGATGCTGGTGCTCATCATGGCTCTATTCCCTCGGGTGAACTTTATACTGCGTTTTGAGTATCAACTATGCAAAAGGAAGTAGATTGCGTCAAGGTGTCCTTTTCGTCTATCGTAGAAGCCATGAATGCGCACACGCCGCTCTGCCCCCTCTTCCATCGCGCCGTCGAGCTGGTCGGCCGGCGCTGGACGGGTGCGATCATCTTCGTCCTGCTTCGGGGGCGCACGCGCTTCGCCGGGCTGCGCGCCGCGATCCCGGACATCACTGACCGCATGCTCTCCGAGCGCCTGCGCGAGCTGGAGCAGGAGGGTGTGGTGGAGCGGTGCGTGATCCCGGACACGCCGGTGCGCGTGGAGTACGCGCTCACCGAAAAGGGCCGCGCGCTCGCCGGCGCCGTGGATGCCCTTGGCGCGTGGGCCCACCAGTGGCTCGATCATCCAGCCGAGCAGGCATCCTAACG
>DASVVI010000069.1:0-11645 GCA_036386635.1 Longimicrobium sp. | reverse complement strand
CGTTGTCGCGCAGGAGGAGCGCAAAGAACTTGCGCGCGTCGTGGGTCACCAGGTCCACCTCCGCGCCTCCGCGGACGTGGGTCCGCTTCACCGTCTCCTCGCCCTCCTCCAGACCCGCCACCGCGGCCAGCGGCAGCACGTGGCACCCGCGCAGGTCCCAGTCCGAGTCGCCGGACGGGAAGCCGTAGAGGTGCGCGCCGCTCACGGTGGCGAACAGGAGGGGATAGGGGTGCGCGGCGGTCTCTGCGCGCAGGGGTTCGTTTTTTATCATCAGCATGGGTGTACCGCCTATGGTGCGTTAGTGCGTTAGTGCGTTAGTGCGTTAGTGCGTTGAGGTTTATATGTCATCCTGAGCGAGCCGCCGTCACGAATGCCCGCGCGGTGCGCTCCTCACTCCCTGCGGCGAGTGAAGGATCTAGCCTGCGAGGTGTGAGGATCGCGAGTCGTCACAGGCCTCCTGCCACGCGCCGTAGATCCTTCGCTCCGCGCCACAGATTGGTGATGGGGAAAGGGCAGAGCGGCGCGTCGCTCAGGATGACATAAAGTGCCGTTTCTCCTGTCCCCGAAGCGCACTAACGCACTCACGCACTAACGCACTTCCGTCCCCACCGCACTGCGCCGGGCACGGATCAGATACCCGTTCGCCCACGCGTAGTCGGGGCGATCCGGGAGGCGCGTGGATGCGAGCGCGGCGTCGAACTCGCGGTGAAGCGCCAGCCTCCATTCGTTCACTTCGTCCCACGGCGCCGCGCCCGCCTTGATGCCCAGAAGCGCGGTCCGGTGCTCCTCCACCCGCACGGGGACGTGGCCGTCGCGCAGGGCGGTGATGCCGCTGATCAGCAGGCGCACCAGGTGCATGGCGTGCTTCCACCTGGGCGCGCCCGTGTTGCGGACGTCCTGCTCCAGCTTGCGGAACTGCGACATCACGTAGCCGTTGTACGTCTGGTAGACGATCTTCGACAGGAAGCGCCGCCGCTCCCGCAGCAGCTCCTCCGCCAGTGGCGCCGCGTGCTCCACGCGCGGGGAGTAGAGCACTTCCAGGATGTTGGGGTTGGCCTTGAGCGCGAGCCCCAGGAACTTCCCCACCTCCCAGTAGCACTCCTCCGTCGCGACGTTCTCCAGCTGCTCGGGCACGCCGTAGAGCGACCAGTGCAGCTCGGCCGGGGGCAGGTACACGCCGCGCCGGTCCACGTCCGACCCCAGGTCGTCCAGTCCGTACGCCCGCGAGCCCACCACCACGCGCAGCATCACGTGCTCGTCCAGCGAGTGGTCGCGCAGCACGCCGCCCAGCTCGGCCAGCGTCTCCGCCTGCAGGTGCTTGCGGATGGTGAGCTCCGTCCGGGGCAGCGACAGCTCCGTCCCGTCCACCAGGCGCACGCGGTAGGCGTGCGTGTGGTCCGTGGGCGCGCCCACCACCTTGCCGACGGAGCCCGCCGGCGCCAGCGGCCGGCCCGCGCCCGTGGCCGCCGCCCGCCGCAGCACCACGTGCGTACCCACGGGAAGGATCAGGTTCAGGTTGTACGTCATCGTATGCCCATCCCGGGGGCGTGCCGCGCGGGCACGCCCCTCGATTGTGTGTGTCGTCGATTGTCGGGCGGGATGGGCGGAGCGGGAGGGGAGAGCGCGGGGATCAGTCCTTGTACGGATCCACCTCCCCCGCGCCGGCCATCGCCACGATCAGCGGGCGCAGCGTGTGCCGCACCTGGATCGTGTCGCCCTGCGCCTGGAGTACCTTCGGAAGGCGGCGGTACGCCTGCGGCGCCTCGTCCAGCCCGCCGCCGCGCAAGATCACCCCGCGCTTCCCCAGCCACTGCTGCAGCATCTCCTGCGAGATGCGGCCGGGGCTCAGCACCTTGCCGCGCCGGTTGCGCTTCCCCGCCGCGGCCGTGCGGCTCATCACCCGACCCGCGCCGTGCACGGTAGAGAAGAGCGACTCCCGCTGTGCCAGCGCCGTCTCCTCGTCCGGCGGCGCGGAGTTCCCCTCCAGGATCACCGCGTCGTCGCCCATCGAGCCGCCCACGAACCCCTTCTGCCCCGGGAACGCCGGCGTGGCGCCCTTGCGGACCACCACGTACTCCGTCGGCTCACCCTCAGCAGAGACGTGGGTCTCCTTCCAGGCGTAGTTGTGATGATTGTGCACCAGCTCCAGCTCCTTTCCGCCGAGCAGCGCCACCACCTTGCGCGCCACCCACTCGCGCCCGGCGTAGGCGTACTCGCCCGCGAGCTGCATCAGCTGCCAGTAGTCGTGCCCCAGCGGCTGGTTGATGTCCAGGAGCACCTCCTTCTCCGCCGCCCGCTCGCCCCACATCCCGCCCTGAGACAGCGACAGGTATGCGCTGGCGATCGTGTGCCCCAGCCCGCGGCTCCCGAAGTGCACCCCCACCCACACCGCCCCGCTCTCATCCGCGAAGACGTCCACGTAATGGTTTCCGGAGCCAACCGTTCCCAGCTGGCGCCGCGCCTTCTCCTGCAGCGTCTCGCGGTAGCCCCCGGTGTTGGGGACGGCGTACCAAGCGGGATCGAGGAAGAGCGGGTGGTCGACAGGCGCGTCGTCCGCGTTGTTCTTTCGCCCGATCCCGAACGAGATGGTCGACGCGATCTCGTCTGCCAGGTTGTTGGCCAGGTTGTTCTGCGTCAGCCGGTGCGGGTTCCGCTCGATCTCCTCCAGCGACACGTTGCGCGTGATGTCCTCCACGCGTAAGTCTGTGCGAATGGCCGCGTTACCGCAGTTGTGCACCACCACGCCGAATGCGAGGAAGCAGTGCGCCGCATCACCCGTCACCACGTCGTAGACCAGCGACGTGCCGCGCGGCTCCACGCGCGCCACTGGCACCCAGCAGACCTCACCGTCCGCCTGCGGATCCAGCGCCTCGCCGGGAAGGCGGCGCGATCGGCCGCGATCTTCGTAGAACGAGTGGTACGCGAAGCCCGGCGACACGCCGAACCGCTCCGACACGTCCGCGACCGCGATCCGCCACGGCACGCCCTGGCCACGCAGCGCACGCGCCTCCTCCTTGGCCGCGTCCCGATTCGCAGCGTACGCGAGCCCCTGCAACGCGACACTCGCCGCCGTCGCCGCGGCGATGCGCTTCTCCACGGAGCGGCAGAACCCCACATCGCGCATGAACCGGAGCTGCTCGGCCTGGCCGCCCAGGATCTGGAGCACAGAGATCACCCGATCCCCACGCAGCGGCCCGCTGGGCGCCACCGACACCTCGAAATCCAGCGACCGCAGAAGACCCGCGATGAAGTCGATTGCGTGCGTGTGCCGCCCCGACTGCTTCAACTGGAGGTTCGGCACCGTTCCGTTGCGATGGACACGCGGCGTCATCATCTCCGCGCTCGCGAAGGCGGAGAGGAAGTGCGCGCGCGCCCACGCAGGCATCCGCATCAGCCACTGCATCGGCTCCGCGGCCCAATCCTTCTTGCCGACCGGCGATCCGAGGCCCGCAAACAGCGCGTGCAGCGCGGTGGAGCCGACGTACATGTTGATCTCCTCGCGCCACCCTTCGTTGCGGCGGCGCCGATGCTCGCGCGGCTCGAAGCCGAGGCGCTGGAAGTCGGCGCGCAGATCCTCCGCGTCGGCGTCGTTGAAGACGTAGAGCGAAACCCGCTTTCCATCCTTGCTGAGGTGTCCGTCGCCGCTCGCGTAGCCGAGCAGCCGGAGCAGCGCGGGAAGCCGGTCGTCCGTGGCGCGGAGCGGGAAGAGTCCACGCTCCACCAGCTCGGCACGTGAGCGCTCGTTGGGGACCTCGAACGTGATGTCGCACGCGGGCTCCTCGTACGGGAGCCCCGCGTAGGGCGTGCAGGCGATCGCGTCGTCCAGGCCGAGCTGGTCCGCACGCTTCCACCCCGCGCGCGTCAGGATCTCGTGGTCCGGCGTCGCGCGGATCTCACGCCCGTTCCCAAGTGTGATCGCCAGCACATCGCGCTCTCCTCGCGGCACCGCGCCGAAGTGCGGCGATACAGGACGCACCGAGGCTCCGTCCCAGCACACGACCGCGTCCGCGTCGGTGACCTCCTCGATCGGCTTCGTGAAGCCGTCCGCGGTAATGACCGGCGTTCCGGCGGCAAGGCACGCGATGTCGAAGCCCACGCCCACCACCGACACCTTGTCGCGGTACGCGGCCACCCCGCCGATCGGCATGGTGAAGCCGACGTGGCCATCCGCCAGGAGGGCCGCGCGCTCGGCACGCCCCGCCACGTCGGAGAGCTGCCGGATGGTCCCCTCCTCGTGCTCGCCGAACATGACGGCGTTGGTCCCTGCCTTCTTCGTCAGCATCTGATTTCTCGTTGAGAGCATGAACTGCCGTTTCACACAGAGACGCAGAGGGGGCAGACAAGGCACAGAAAACCCTTTCTCCTTCTTCTTGCCGTTCCCTCTGTGCCTCTGTGTGACGCGCAGTTGTTCACTAGTCGTCCTCGTCCCACCGCCGGTCGGCCTTCTGCTCGCGGCGCAGGGCGCGGTTAAAGGTGCGGTCGCCGGCGCGCTGCAGCTCGGTGGACTCGCAGATGGCATCCACCGCGCGCGCGAGCACCCAGGCGCGAGCGCCGTGCCGGTCCACGAACTTGAGCCAGCGCGGCCGCCAGAACCGTCCCAGCTTGCGCCCCAGCTCCCGCGCCGTCTCCGGCGACACGTAGTAGCTGTCGAACCGGGTCGTGACCACGAAGTAGTCCCCCGCGGGGAGCTCCTCCTCCGGTCTCTCCTGTCTTTCTCGCGTGTGGTTCATCGTGCGTTTGTGTGAGGCGGGGACGAGCCTCGTCCCCGCCCGGTTGGGCGGCTCCGGCGCGGGGGGACGGCCGGGGCCGCCCTCTAGCGCGCGAAGTCCGCGATCAGCTGGGGCGCGGCCGCGTCGAAGCCGACCACGTCCAGCATCCCCGCATCCTCCGGGTCCGCGATGGTGAACCCGTTGGACGCCATCCCCACGACCACCAGCTTCGCGGGGATCCCCGTGCGCTCCCGGTAGCGGCGGAGCGCCTGCGACGGGTGGATGTCACCCGCCCACGTCTCGTTGTCCGTGTAGACCACGAACAGGTCGACCTTCCACCTCCGGTTCGCCGCCTCCAGCATGGGGAGCGCGCAGTCCGTCCCCCCGAAGTTCAGGAAGGTCACCGCGCGAAGCACGTCGTCCAGCCGTTGCCGCGGCGAGATGGACAGCGGGGTGATGGCGCTGGGGAAGGCGCCGTGCATCGAGCGCGCCCGCCCCGCCGTGAAGGCGGTGAAGAAGTGCCGCGGCTCGGTGGCCGCCGTAACCAGCGCCATCGCGGCCGAGGCCTCGCGGCAGCTCAGCCCCTCCAGCCCGTGCACGTTCGCCGTCATGGAGCCGGACACGTCCAGCGCCAGCATCACGCGGCGCCCCGAGGGCTCCACCCCCGCGAAGGCCAGGTAGAAGGCCGCATCCAGCGCGTCCACCACCTGCGCCACCGGCGCCCACGTCCCCTTTCCACGCACCCCGCGCCCGGACGAGTACGTCCGCAGCGCGGAGAGGACCTGCACCGGGTGCACCCGCGCCCTGCGCAGCGCCTCGCCGTCCGCCAGCCTCGCGGCGACGGCGGCGGAGGCGTCGCTCCCCGGCGCCAGCACGCCCACGCGGGTGAGCGTCGCCAGGTTGCGGACCAGCGCGGTGAGCGGCATCTCCTCCAGGAGCGCCTCCCACACCACCGCGTGCTGCAGCAGCGGCGTGGGCACCATCTCCCGCGTGAGCCGCGCATCGCGGACGATGGCCGCGGCACGCGCGGGGTCGATCTCCGCGTCGGCGTGCAGCGCGTCGACGGCGCGGACCTGCGCCAGCGCGTCGGAGGGCTGCCCCTCCTCCAGCGTCCCGCCCGTGACCGTGCGGCGGAAGAGCGCCCGCTGCTCGTCGCTGCGGGGGACCGGGTGCGCCAGCCGCAGCGCGTCGCGGTGCGACCACCCGTCGCGCTGGGGGTACTTCAGAAGCTGGTGCGCCAGGTCGCGCTCCGGCCGGTCCGTGTACCACGCCGCCACCGCGCGCCGCACCCCGCGCCCCCACCCGCGGAACCCGCCCACGAACTGGAGGAAGTGGAAGAGGTGCGTCCCCGTCCGCGCCACCCGCGGCAGCGCCTCCAGGGCGACAGCCCGCGTGACCGCGTCCCCCATCCCCGCCGCCATCGCCAGGGCGAAGAGCGCGGGATCGTTCTTCGGAGCCCGCCCGCCTGCGCTCACCTCCACGATGCGCCGCACCACGCGGGGTCCGTCCTCGGCGATGCACTCGGCCACGGCGCGGGCGTTGTCGACGGTGAGCTCGCGCTCGCCGACGTAGTAGGTCCCGCCCTCGGTTCCCAGCACGAGGAACCGGTCGAGCCGGCTCCAGCGGTCGAGGGCCCAGGCGTACCCGCCGGCCGAGTTGGGCACCTGCGCCGACCCGGGGATCGGCTCGGACTGCCGCGTGACCAGCGCCCGGAGGCGGGTGGCCACGTAACGCGTGAAGTCCAGCATGTTCGCCTCCTTTTCCGTTGGAGGTGGATGCGCCGCGCGCCCGGGTGGCGCTTCGGCGGTGGCCCGCGGCGCGGACGAATGTCTCCGTTCGGTCGAGTGGACCGGAGTCCACCGCTTGAGATGCGGTAATCGAACGGATGCGGCCCACGCCGCGGGCCTTTCTGCTACTGCCGGGATGCAGTTACGGGATTCGAACCCTGGCCGACCAGGTAACCCTCGTCCATCGGCCCATCCAGGGATGGGCAAGGGAGCGGAAGAGGGAATGACCGCTGCACCCCGGCATCATGCGCGAACACCCGTGAGGCGCGGACGAAGTGCGCCGATCGGCCCCGGTTCGCATGTCCGGGTCCTTGAGAGGGTTGGCGATAACCGATACGGCATCGGCCCGCGTCCCACGGGTGTTCGTTTCGTCAAAATGGGCCTGGCGGGATTCGAACCCGCGACCTCTTCCGTTTCCAGGGGATAACCCTTGCACATCGGCCCGGCCGAAGCCGGACGAGTGGCGTGAAGGGCATAAGTGCTCTACCAGGCTGAGCTACAGGCCCACCGCTGCGCCGTCCGTACCACTCCCCGCGCACCCCGCAGCCGGGCACGTGAGTCCTTCTGATGGAGACCCGGCGGGACTCGAACCCGCAACCTCCGAGGCCGTTGAGCCTCGGCCGCCGGCCCGCGCGTGGCGGGCGAAAGTGTTGGCGAGGCAGCTCGGTGCTCTGTCCAGTTGAGCTACGGGCTCCGTCAACCGCGCCGTCTTTGCCGCCTCCCACGCCGCCCCGCAGCCGGGCGGCGTGGAATCTGGATTGGGAAGCCCGGTGGGAATCGAACCCACGACCTCCGGATTAGCGATGAACCTCCACCTGCGGCCCGCGAGCGGACGAGGAATCGGCGGAAGTAAGAGTCCGGAGCTCTAACCACTGAGCTACAGGCTTCCCGGCAGGGGTGGCCAGTGGGGCTCGAACCCACAACCCTCGGGCCCACGACCCGATGCTCCGCCAGTTGAGCTATGGCCACCATGTCTGCTCGGGTTTGGGCCGGCGGAAGCGATCCGCCTTCGCCCGGGGGTCGCGTTTGTCCCCGGGGTGGGGCATCACGCCCCGCCGGCCCGTCACTCCAGTCGCTGCTCGTTCAATTCATCCACCTCCTGGTCTCGTGGTTCGCGGATGCAGGTCGCCCCGCCCGGCAAGGTGCGCGGGCGGGGCGACGTGGACTCGCTCCCTGTGAAGCTCCGGACTGGCTACGCGCCTCTGGCGCCGCCCCCGGGACCTCCCGCGCTGCAATGTTCACGATCGAATCGATCGCTTCCTTCCGCCTGCGTCATTTTCAGACCCCGCGACCCGCCGCGAATACCGCGGATGGTGGACGGATGCGCCTCGCCCCCGGCGCGATGGGCACACGCTGCCCACGCGACACCCCGCGGCTGCGCCGGGGCCGGATTGCTGGTGAGGTGGAGGAGCTGGGTCATCGAAGGCTTTCTTCCCTTTCCGTGTCGTTCGCGCCAGACGTGCGCACTCAGGTTGCTGAAAACAAAAATCGCGCCGCCGATGTCCCTGCCGAGCTGCGCCATGCGCTGCATCGTCGGCTCCCCGCCCGCCGCAACGGCGAGCTCGGAGCCAGGGTGACATCGGGACGCGACTCCCGTGAGACGCAGAGTGTAAACGGGGCGTTGCGGGTTGTCAACCCCCCTGCGCATGGGTTCTGCCCGGGATCGTTCCCTATCTTCAGAGCATGCGCTTTCTTCAGTACTTCGCCTGATCGATGTCCGTCTTTGGGAAATCGTCGCCCTTGAAGAGCAGGGATACCCCGCGATCGACGGCGACTCCGTACGACAAGCTGTCGCCAAAGTTGAGAACGCCTGGACGGCCCACGCCTTTGCCGTACCGCGCGTAGGCGTGACGTGCGGCCTCGGCGGCTCGAGGCGTCATCGGCACTACCGCAATCCCCAGTTGGTGGAGGAGGGCGTCCAGAGCCACCTCGGCCTCCGGCCCCGTCCGCGCCATCAACACCGCCGCGGCCTCAACGAGAGTCGGTGCTCCAATCACGGGCTCAGCTGCCTCCGCGATGGCCTTGATGAACCGCGAAGCTTCCGGTTCTCCGAAGGCGATTGCGAGCAGGGCTGAGGTGTCAATGACCATACGTCAGCTCGGGAGCCCGTACTCGTCATAGCCGAGGATCTCGTCAGGGGTCCTGCTGTCCCGGACCGGAAGAGCCGCGACCATTGCTTGGATTCTCTCCACCGAACGGATGATGCCGTCCACGTCCCTTGCTCGGCTCACCGACGCGAGCCGCTCCCGCAAGGCGACGGTGACGGCTTCGGTCAGCGACTCGCCCGTCGCCTCCGCCAGGAGGTGAGCGAGCCGCTCCGTGTGCGGATTTTTGATATTCAACGCCATGGCTATGCCTCCTCGTTGGTGGAAAGATACCAAGAAGTCCACCATTCTGCAACAACCCGCGCTGTATCGGTTCTCGGTCGCACTGCCCTTGTGCGCGCCCGCACGAGGCCTACCTTCAAAACCATGCGTACTCGCACCTTCGCCGCCGTGCTGGCGGCCATATCGATGCTCTGCGCGAGCGTGGAGCAATCCGTCGCCCAGCCCGCCGCGGAGTACGGCGGCGCGGCGGGGCTGGGGCTCTCGCTGCGCAGGCTGGGCGTCGCCAAGCGCGTGCTGATGGTGGGCGCCCACCCCGACGACGAAGACACGCAGCTCCTCGCCACGCTCGCGCTGGAGCAGGGCGCGGACGTGGCGTACCTGTCGCTCACCCGCGGCGAGGGGGGGCAGAACGGCATCGGCCCCGAGCTGCACGAGGCGCTGGGGCTGCTGCGCACCGAGGAGCTGCTCGCCGCCCGCCGGGTGGACGGGGCGCGGCAGTTCTTCACCCGCGCCTACGACTTCGGCTTCTCCAAGAACGCCGAGGAGACGCTCCGCCACTGGCCGCGCGAGGAGGTGCTGCGCGACGTGGTGTACGTGGTGCGCCGCTTCCGGCCGGACGTCATCATCCCCGTCTTCAGCGGCACCCCGCGCGACGGGCACGGCCACCACCAGGTGTCCGGCATCATGGCGCGCGAGGCCTTCGCCGCCGCCGCCGACCCGGCGCGCTTCCCGGAGCAGATCGCGGCCGGCCTGCGCCCGCACCGCGCCGCCAAGCTGTACCAGTCGCTGCGCGGCGATTCGACGAACGCCACCGTGCGCCTGGCCATTGGCAACCTGGATCCGCTGATCGGCCGATCTCCCTTCCAGCTTGCGATGGCGAGCCGCTCGCGCCATCGCTCGCAGGACATGGGTCGGCCGGAGACGGCGGGGCCGCGCTGGGGGTACCTGCGGCGCATCGAACCCGCGCCCACGGGGCCGGAGCGGTCGATGTGGGAGGGGATCGACACCACGGTGGCCGGTGAGAGCCGCGCACTTACGCGCTATGAGAGGCTCCTCCTCGGCACGCGTGTCGCGCTGAACCCGGGGGCGATCGATCCCGGCTCGACGAGCGATCCCGTGGTTGGGCTGCTTGCGTCCGCGCTCCAGGCGCTCCGCACGACGGGCGCATCCACCGAGCCGGATGGGTTCCGACGCGCCGCCGAGCTGCGCGACGCCCAGGACGCCCTCGCGCGCGCCGCCGGCCTGGTGCTGGACGGCGTCGCCGACGATGCGCGCCTCGTTCCGGGGCAGACGTTCACGCTGGACCTTTCGCTGTGGAACGGCGGGCTGGAGCGCGTGACCGTCGCCGAGCTGCAGCCGCGCCTTCCCGCCGGGTGGACGGCCGAGGCGGCGGCGCCGTTGCCGGCCGCGCCGCTGGAGGCGGGAGCCATCCTGACGCGCCGCTTCCGGGTGAGCATCCCGGCCGACGCGGCGGTCACGGAGCCGTACTTCCTGCGCCGCCCGCGCCAGGGCGATTTCTACAGCTGGCCGGCCAACGATTCCGCCGCATCCGAGCCGTTCGACGCCGATCCCGTGCGCGTCTCGGCCCGCGTGGCGGTGGCGGGCGCCGGGCTGGTCATGGAGCGCGAGGCCACCTTTCGCGAGGTCGACCTGCGCCAGGGCGAGCTGCGCCGTCCGGTGATGGTCGTCCCTGCTGTCTCGGTCCGTACCGAGCGCGCGGTGCGCATCCTCCCGCTCTCCGGCGAGCACACCTTCCGGCTGCGCGTGGACCTGGCGAGCGAGGCGCCCGGCGGCATCGGCGGGACGCTGCGGCTGGAGCTGCCGGCGGGATGGACCGCACAGCCCGCCTCGCTCCCGGTGACCTTTGCCGCGCCCGGCGAGGTGAAGGAGGCCGAGTTCACCGTCCGTGCCCCCGCCGCCCTGCGCTCCGGCGACTACCCGATGTCCGCCGTCTTCCAGGCCGCGGACGGGCGCCGCTTCACCCGCGCGGTGCAGATGGTGGACTACCCTCACGTCCGCGCGCGGCCGCTGTACTCGGACGCGTCGACGCTGGTGCGCGCATTCGACGTGCGCGTCCCCGCGGGGCTGCGGGTGGGCTACATCGAGGGCGCGGGCGAGGAAGGCCCCGGCGTGCTCGCGCAGCTCGGCATCCGCCCCACCCTGCTCGACGAAGACGCGCTCGGCAGCGGCGACCTGAACCGCTTCGACGTGATCGTCGCCGGGAGCCGCGCCTACGAGGTGCGCCCCGATCTCGCCCGCCATAACGCCCGCCTGCTGGACTGGGTGCGGAGCGGCGGGACATTGGTTGTGCAGTACAACAAATACGAGCTGGTCGAGGGCAACTTCGCTCCCTACCCGCTCACCATGGCCCGTCCGCATGGCCGCGTGACCGACGAGAGCGCGCCGGTTCGCCTGCTAGAACCGTCGCATCCCGTCTTCACCACGGCCAACCGCATCACCGACGCGGACTTCGCGGGGTGGGAGCAGGAGCGCGGCCTGTACTTCGCGGAGACGTGGGACCCGCGCTACACCCCGCTCCTGGAGACGGGGGACCCCGGCACGGAGCCCCTGCGAGGCGGGCTCCTGGCGGCGAAGGTCGGCCAGGGGACGTACGTCTACACCGGCCTCGCGTTCTTCCGGCAGCTTCCGGAGGGGGTGCCCGGCGCGTGGCGGTTGTTCGCGAACCTTTTGGCGCTGGGGAAGAGGGGTCAGGCGACCGCCGGCAACGCCCCATGATGCGCACCTACACAACGAGCCCGATGATCCGACGCACCGCCGCACTCGCCGTCCTCCTGGCCGCGTGCGGGGACGGGCGCGAGACG
>DASVVI010000068.1:0-3450 GCA_036386635.1 Longimicrobium sp. | reverse complement strand
CACAGCAATTTTTCAAGCCGCGCAACGGTATGGGCATCAATGCGACCACTTCCAAGAGCGAGAATCGATGCGGCGCTATCCAGCACGCGGTCTAACTTCCGGCTACGGATGGCTTCTAGCACCTGTTCGCGCGTTCCGCATACAGTTACCACGTGCTTTCGCCAGAGCCCATCAACGTCTACGAACCCGATTTGTCGTAGAGCCGAGTCCGCGGACGAGTGCAGAACCGGTTCCGTTATCTCCACGATCCGCCGCCGCTCTCGCGCAGCCTGCGCAACTGTTTGCCAGAGAACGTAATGTGCCAACCCATCGGCGACGGCTCCATTCGCAATCCTGAAGAGGGGAACGCAAATGCGATCCTCCTGAGACCTGTCCCACACAAACAGCGCATCCTGACGTCCGTCCGGCTGTGAGATCACACAGGTCTGTTTTGAACGGGGATCGGACAACGCGGAGGCCACGGCCGCCTCAAAAGCACCTTTGGGTTCACGACGCGAGAAGTTCTGGAACCGGCGACTCAGCGCCTGGATTTCTGAGCCACCGATCCGAGCGACCGAAGACAAGCATCCCGCGACGCGCGCGGGTACGTACTCAGCTTGTCTAAGATGTGCGTCTAATCGAACGACCAAATCGAGGGGTTTGAGTATGAGCAGGCCGTAGCGCGCCTCGATAACCTTTGCTCTCCCCAGTTGCTTTTCATCAAATGTGACAAAGAATGCGGCTTCAGCAGCGATGGCTTTTGCCAAATGACGATGATCAGATTCATCACTCACAGACATCTTCGCAGGAAAAAGATGTCGGATCTCGCTGAGCACTCGCTCTGCTTCTTCGGCGCCCGGTGTGAGTTGCTTGAACGTGTTCAAGAAGGCTCGACGACGCGACCGCTCGTGGGCGTCCGACGCGCGGCCGATTTCATTGAGCATCTCATCGGCAATACACAGTTCAATCTCCGAGCTGAGCCAATCAGCCGAGAGTGATCCTACCTGACGACGGTCTGGTTGATCTTGAAGATCGAAGACGACGTTCGCGTCAAGCACTGCGGCAGGACGTAGATTCGGATCGTCGCCCGCGGCGATCGTGAAGAGGTCTGGTGCGCCATAGGAGTAATACCAATCCGTGAGCAAAGAGCCAGCTTTGCTTCGCCCCGGCCTTTCCCGGGCATGAACGAAGCCCAGCCGCGGCCACAATGACGAAGCGGGAAAGTCCCGCCGACAGCTCAGGCGGGCACCGTGACACTCGTTCGTCTGAGCCCGCATTGCGTCGAAGAGAGTTCGTGCGAGTCCTCTCCCCTGGTAAGTAGCGTCGACGCAGAGATGCACGATTGTCGCGTGCTCACGTGAGACTCTATATAGGAGATACGCGCATACCTCACCCTCGGCTGTCACGGCCGTGATTATTCTGCCCTTTTCGAGTGCATCGCGGTATGCTCCTCCTGGGAACTGACCGAGATACCGCGAATAGCGCTTCCCAAGAGTGATAACTGAGGGAAGGAGGTTTGAATCACGTGGAAGGGTCCCGATGACGGGCTGATGAGAATCGAGCATGGAAGCAGAATCTGCGAAATTGTGCGGACGTGAAATGACATTCGGGAGGCGATCCGTCGAAACTACCTACTGCAGGTGTATATTCCTAGTAGACGACTACCTGAACCACTCTACGAACCTGGACTCTTCCTCGTACTGCTCCGACCCGAGCTTTGCTGGACCCCCTACGACGCGATGGGAATCTCACGCAGTGCAGCGAGGGTGCGCCGGGCGCGGTCCGGGCTCACCCACGACATGCCCATGTCGAGGATGATCGTCGCGAGATGGCGCTCGATCTCGGCGTCGGTCGCGCCGGAGCGGAGCATCTGCGCAATTTCGGGAGCGTAGCTCGTGTACTCGTCGCGGGCTTGCGGGGCATCGTTGACGCCGATTGGGTCCCACACTTCCCAGAGCACCGAATCGACCTGGGCGATCAGCGCCTCGTCGTGTTCACCCTCCATGGCCTGAGACTCCTATTTGTATGGGTCACGGAAAGCGTCCGCCAGAGCCGGGCAGCTCCGATGGCGTAGCAGAGGCCCAACCCGATGCAGATGGTGGAGCTGACCCCCCGCAGTTGATTCGTGTACACGTCGTCCACGAACAGAACTACGGGAATGCCGAGGATGCCGCGCGCCAGGTACACCGCGGCGATCAGCGTGAGAGCGAGGCGCAGGAGGGGGAGGCGGCGGATCACACCCGCCCCCGAGAACGCATACAGGGCCCAAACCGCAAGCGTGGCGGCGATGCAAGCGGTGATGACGGCGGGGTAGACGGAACCGCGGGCGGCGAGCCGCGCCATCCGTTCGCCTGCTCCAAAGAAGCGGTACCAGTCGGGGCCGCCGAGGATGATCGCGACGTGCAGCAGCGCCGCGACCGCGGTGAGCAACCCCCCTGACACCAGCAGGCGCTCACCAGCGCTCTTGCTTGGATACGTGGTCATGAATCGGGCGAGGGGGTGAAGCGCAACGCCGGGCTCGAGGCGTAGCCGTCGAACACGAGAGCGTCCAACGTGCGGATCGTTGCGGCAGTCAGCATGTGGGCCCCTGCGCCGAAGGCGCGCTCGGGCGCAGCCGCTCGCGGTAGCTGTCTACGCTTTGCCCGTGGCATTCGGCCGGGTGGACGTTGAGCAGAGCTCTCCATTCGCCCACCGCCTGGTCATCGAGCAACACGTCCGGCTTTGGCAGGAACGCTTCGAAGCATTCCTCCAGGCCCACTTCAGCGGCGCTCTGCCGCGCGTACTCGCCACCGCCCGAGCTCCAGCAGTAGAGCACGGCCTGCTGCGCATGTAGATCGCGAACGTGCTGTATCGCGGCGGGGATCGGAATCCTCCTCCGTCCCGCGGAACGTATCAGCGTGTCGTCGATGTCTACGTACACGATCAGCGGGCGACTCTGAGGCATGGAGAAATCCTTAGGTGAGGCCTCGCCTGGCGGCTTGGAGCGCCGGTAGTGCGGTGCCCTCCGCGATGTCAGGAGCCGAGCAGGCACTCATGGTGGCCCTTGCCCGGCGGGGGATGACGCGCGAGCCGTGCCTGCCGGCCGATCACCGGCTGCCGGACGTCAGAAGTATCCACGCGGACGTGCACCTGCCGTGGCAGCGTGTCGCCGATGGAGTAACGGGCGACTCCGCCCGTGTAGCCCTCGTCCCACACCCTCACCAGGGCGAATGTGACATCGCAATACTCGCCGAGCCGGGCGAGACGCCACACCCGCTCGGCGGTGCTGGCCCATGCCCAGCGGCTCTTGAAGCGCACCTTGCCGTCGGGCCCGGTGAGCGTCGTTCGTTCCAGCCGGTCGCCCATCGCGGTGGCATCCCGCCAGCTCTCCCGCGCCAGCAGGTAGGGTACGGGCTCTCCATCGGGGCCGAGCGCCTGCAGCTCCCACTCCGGCGCGACTTGCGTCGGCCAGGGGCAGAGGAGCGCCAGCAA
>DASVVI010000067.1:0-6492 GCA_036386635.1 Longimicrobium sp. | reverse complement strand
CAAAAGCTGCAGACTGAGATGCAGAAGGCTGCGGGCGAGATGCGGAGCTTGTCCCAGCGAGTGAACGCGAATGTTCGTGACCTACTCGCGCGCCTGACGCTGAACGCCGATACTCTGGCTACCGCCAAGGCAATGCTCGGCATGCCTTGAATGGCTGTCAGGCGCGTCAGCCGAATCGGAGTTGGATACTGCGGAACCTAGAGAGGTGGCATGGGTGGTGGGGTTCGCTGGAGTCAAAGAGCGATCGCTCGGGCTTTTTTGAAACTGACCGGGTCACCGCGAAAGCTCGTCCAGCGCGCTCCCGAGGCGCTCCAGCCCCTCGCGTAACGCCGCCGGGTCCACACCGAGGCCGATGCGCAGGTGGCCGGGCATGCCGAAGAAGCGGCCGGGCACCACGGCCGCCTCGTACCGCGACGTGAGCAGCTCACACAACTCGTCCGCGTCGCTGCTGCGGAGGCGGGGGAAGGAGACGGTGCCGTGCGCATGCGGTGGGGCGTGCAGGAAGTCGGCGTGCGCGGCGTAGAACTCGTTGAGGGCGGCGGCGTTGGCGTCCAGCAGGGTGCGCGAGCGGAGGGCGATGGCGTCGAGGTTCCGGAAGGCGGTGAGGCTCAGTCGCTCCGCCGCGTGGACGCCGATGTTGTTGAACAGCTCCGTCAGGCGCCAGGCGCGCTCTATGATCTCCGGTGCGGCGAGGATCCAGCCGCAGCGCAGGCCGTTGAGGCCGTAGACCTTGGTGAGGCTGTTGGTCGCGATGAACGTCTCGCCGAGATGGAAGCAGGTGCGCGGAGCGGCCTCCCACAGCGCGTCGAGATAAACCTCGTCCACGATTACGCGCGCGCCGGCTCGCGCCGCGATCTCGCCGATCTGGCGGAGCGTGTCGTCGTCCGCGAGCGAGCTGCTGGGGTTGTGGAGGTTGGTGATGACGACGGCGCGCGTGCGGTCCGTCATGCGCCGCTCCACCTCCGCCGGGTCGAGGCGAAAGCCGTCGTCAGGGCGGCGGGCGAAGGAGCGCACCTCCGCGCCCAGCCAGCGCGCCGTGGCGATCAGCGGCTCGTAGGTCGGATGCTCGATGAGGAGTTCGTCGCCTGGCCGCACGACGGCCGCCAGCGCGAGGAGGTTGGCCATTGACGCGCCCATCGCAGAGGCGACGCACGACACGTCCACCCGGTAGCGCGCCGCGATGGCCTGCTGGAGCGGCGCGTAGCCGTACGCGCCCGTGCCGCTGATCTCCAGGTCGTCGATGGTGACGGCGAGGTCGCGGAGCGGGAGGTAGGGCACGCCGCTGGAGGTGAGGTCGAAGCGTGCCGGCGGGCGAGTCTTGGCCCAGCGCAGGTACTCGGAGCCCGTCACGCCGCGCGCCGGCGCCAGAGCGCGTAGACCGGGAGGCCTGCGAGCATGATCCCGAGCCCGACCGCGCTGTTCACCGGCGCATCCAGCACGGTGCTGACCACGATGAGCGCCGCCGCAGCCACGAAGAGCGCCGTCGTCAGCGGGTGGCCGGGGACGCGCGCGCCGACCTCGCCGTCACCCTCGCGGCGGCGGAAGACGAAGAGCGCGGCGCCGGTCAGCGCAAAGAAGACCCAGTCCACCGCCACCACGTAGCCCAGGATCTGCTCGTACGTCCCGGTGAGGGCGATGAGCAGCGACAGCACGCCCTGTAGCACCACGGCCACCACCGGCGCCCGCGTGCGCGGCGACACCCTCGCGACGGAACGGAAGAAAACGCCGTCCGCCGCCATGGCGAAGTACACGCGCGGGGCCGTGAGCATCCCCTGGCTCAAGAAGCCGAGCGTGCTGATGGCGATGCCCGCCGCGATCAGCGCCGCGCCGCGCTCGCCGAACGCCAGGCGCATCACGCTGGAAGCCGGCGTGGTGGTCGCCGCCAGGCCGCCCGCGCCGAGCGCGTGGACGCACGCCAGCGTGACCCCCACGTACAGCGCGATCACCCCCGCTACCCCGATCAGCAGCCCGCGCGCGAGGTCCCGCCGCGGGTCGCGCATCTCGCCCGCCACAAAGCTGGCCGTCTGCCAACCGCCGTACGAGAACATCACGGGCGTCATCGCCGCGCCAAAGGCCAGCAGCAGGCTCCCCGACGGCGCGGTCGCCGGAGCCGGTGCGGCGCCCGCGTCCGGCGCCACGAAGACGAGGCCGGCCGCGATCAGCCCCACGATCGCCACGATCTTGAGGATCATCAGCCCATTCTGCACGGTGCCGCCGGAGCGCACGCCCATGCAGTTGACCGCCACCAGCAGCGCGATCCCCAGCGCCGCCACCACGGGCTCCGCCAGCGGCAGGTGCGTGACCTCGCGGAAGTAGCGCGCAAAGGTCACGGCCACCGCCGCCATCCCGCCGGTCTGGATCACCAGCAGCAGCGCCCACCCGTAAACGAACGCCACGGCGGGATGAAAGGCATCGCGCAGGTAGGCGTACTGCCCGCCCACGTGCGGCCGCCGCGCCGCGAGCTCCGCGTACACGAAGGCGCCCGCCAGCGCGACCAGCCCGCCCGCGAGCCACGCGCCCACGATGAGCGCGGGCGTGTGCACCTGCCGCGCGACCACGTACGGCGTCACGAAGATGCCGCTCCCCACGATGCCGCCCATCACGATCATCGTGGCGTCGAACAGCCCCAGCCTGCGCGCCAGCGCCGGCTGCGCGGGACCTGCGTGCGGTGTGGGATCCACGGGGGCGCGGAATGGCAGAGGGACAGACGAGCAGCGGGATGCGCACAAGGTCGATGGGATCGGCGTGCGCGGCAAGAGGCTGGATTCACTCGAGGCGGGGGGTCCGCGTTATCGAGGTCCGTTTGAAGCCTCCACGCGGGGAGAAATCAGTCGTGGAGGCCGGATGCGACACCCTCCAGCCGCTCAACCCGCAGTTCCAGCGCCCGGACGACGCTTGCATCCGTGCTGTCAGCGGGTTGCAGGAACGACTTTGCGATGTAGCCGGTAAAGGTTCCGAAAAGCCCAACGCCCAACGTCATGAGAAGCGCGGCGATGATGCGGCCTTCGGTGGTCACCGGCACCCGGTCGCCGTAGCCGACCGTCGCGACGGTGGCGTACGCCCACCACACCGCATCCGCGGCGGTCCGGATGCTGGCCCCGGGCGCGTCCCGCTCCACGTGGAGGATCGCCACCGACGAGAACACCAGCACCAGGAAGGTCAGCAGCGCCATCCCCCAGAACGCCGCGCCCGCTCGCGTGCCGAGGATGAAGGCGCCGAGATGCCGCGCGGACCTGAAGCCCCGGAGCACGCGGACGACGCGGACCATCCGCGCCACCCGCGCGAACCGAAGCGCATCCAGCGTGGGGATGCTCGCCACCAGGTCCAGCCACCCCCACCGGAGGTACTCCATCTTCCGGTCCGCGCGGATCAGGTTCCGGAAGAAGTCCAGCAGGAACACCAGACAGATTACGTTGTCCGCCGTGTCGAGCACCTTCCTGCTCTCCGGGTCCAGCGGGAGCAGCGTGGACGCGACCAGCGCGGCCAGCACGTACACGCTGAGCCCAAGCGTGAACAGGTCGTACAGCGCGAGTCTTTCAGTCGGCGCGGAGGCGGGCACGGCTGCTAGTGGCGCCGTCCGCCGCTCCGTGGTGCGCTCCTCGTGTGTGGGCGCACGTAGGTTCCATCCTTTCGGGTGTAGCCGCGGACGTGCACGCTGCATGAGCCGACGCACCCGCCGCTGGAAGACCCGCCCCCAGCCGTACTCCCGCCGGCAGCGGCGGGCGTACCGCCGGAGCCGTAACGCCCCAACCGCTTTGCGGCGCTGTCTCGCTGCGCCACCGCCATGCGATCGAGAGCGCCCGCAAGTACGGGGTCTCGCGCAATGGTATACTCCACGAGTCCCGGTCGAAGAATGCGCCAGGCTACCAGCGTTCCGCCCTGCCACGCCGCACGGCTCCGAATGCGGTTCACCAGCGCCGTGTCCGGTTCTCCGAGCGACTGCGGGACCTCGGCTCGCGCGAGACGAACCAAGTTCGCGGGGATCGCGTCCATGCGCTCGGCGCGTACTGATTCCAGCGGGAGCGGCAAGTACGCCGCCTCCGGCTGCAAGTACTCCAGCGCTACCGCGGGTTCGAGCGGCGCTGTGGGTGGGGTGGATGCCGCGGATACAGCAATTGTGGCGGGCTGTGGGATGAGCTAGGTGCAACCTCCGAATGCAACCATTCCCAGCATGACCACCACCACGCGTCGGCGTGCACCGGTGCTTCTGTCGTTCCTCATTACTCCCCCTTCGGGTCGGTTGGTGAATGTTCTGCCAGTGTTTTCTGGCGGTGTGTCGCTCGCGCTGTCCAATGGCGACTCATCTGCCTTCGCCGGCCAGCGCCGCGACCCGGAGCGCCAGGTCTTGTGAAGCTCCGTCCGCCAGTCCCTGGACGAGTCCGGCCGCCAGCTCGGGTTCCCGGAACGCCCGCTGCGGGACTGCGAGCCAAGCGACGAAGTCGTCCCATTCCCGCGGTGCGCCTTCCATGGGTGACTCGGCGAGCAGGTCCAGCGCGTACACCGCGAACAGCGCCGCCTCGGTTTCGCGGCTGGAGGGCGTTTCCGAGGTGTGGGACGGGTGCGGCGGGACGCGGCCGAGGCGGTCCAGAGGGGGGATGTTGGGCGACGGGAGGCGGTACGGCCGCCCCAGCAGCGTGCCGAGCGGGGCGGCCAGCGCCACCGCGTGTAGTGCGCCGGGCTCGGCCACGCGATAGCCGATGGTGGCGGGGTGGTACAGGCCCAGGCCGAGATCGAAGGCCGAGAGATCGCGCCAGAGCCGCGCGGCCGCGACGACCAGCGCGCGGGGATCGTGGTCGCGCCAGGCCCGCAGCGGGGCGGAGGACGCGAGGGGGAGGGCGGTCGGCGGCGCGTAGAGATAGCCGGAGCCCTGCGCGGGACGGCCCAGGCCGCGCGGCGAGCGGGCCGTCGTGCGGGTCTCCAGGGCGCGGAAGAAGGCGTGCTCGTGCCGTAGCGCGCGCTCTCCGGCTTCGGTGGTGGCGGTGCGCAGCCAGCCGTGCGTCAGGTCGCTCAGGGGGAGCGGAACCACCCGCGTCTCCCAGCCGAATGCCTTGTCGGTGCGGACCGGCTTTCCGGCGGCGAGAACCGCATCGGATGCGGCGGTGGCGGCGGGGGCGAGGATGCGCAGCGATGTCCGCTTGTGGCGCGGCATGCGCTCCCAGGCGGGCGCGGTTCCCACGCGCAACGCGCCCCGCGACACCACTTCAGCCAGCCAGCGGTCGGTGGAGATGCGGGCGAAGGGAACGATGAAGGCCGGGGTGGCGGTATCCAGCCAGTGGCCGCCTACGCCGGCGGGGAGGTCGAAGAGCGGGCCCGCCCAGGCATCGGGGTGCAGGGTCACCGCCTCGGCGCCCGGAGGGATGGCGGCCACGCATTCGGCCCGTGCGCCGCAGCGTACGCCGCGCCCCCGCACCTGCACGGGCCACCTTTCGCCCATGCGGACGAGGACGTAGGGGCCGAAGAGGGGGACGACGTACAGGGTGGATGCGGGCGCGGCTTTGCGAGTGTCCGCCGGCGGCGGCGGGGCAGGGGACGGCGCGCGGTTCCGCGATGCGTGGCGGAGAAGGACGCCCCACGCGTCGAGGTCGGCGGCGTCGGGGGCGAGTCCCGCCTCCACCAGCGCCAGCGACTCGCGCGCCGCCAGCTCTTCGAGCGCGGGAGCCGGGCGCGCTGATCCCGAATGGCCGCGCAGGCGCTCCAGGTGCCGTGCGGAGAGCGTCCGCAGCGCTCCGGGTCCGCCGGGAGCCGGGCCTTCGGCACGCCCGGCCTCCTCCACCGCCGCCGCGAGCTCCGCGCGCGAGACGCCTTGGGGCCAGCGCTTCACCTCCAGCGGCTCGTCCACGTGCGCGGGCAGGCGGCGCTCGGCCGCGGCGAGATCCTCCTCCACGCGCTCCAGCCGAGCGCGGCGGGCGCGCAGCCACGCGGTTTCGCGGGTGCGGAGTCCGCCCTGGTCCACGCCGGCCGCTTCCAGGGCGCGCGCCAGGTGCCAGGGCAGGCGCTCGGCGAAGCGGTCGCGGAGGCGGCGCACCACGCGCTCCAGCTCCGCCGCCGAGTCGTGGCGCTCGATGGCGCGGGTGGCGCGCCCGCGGACCGCGTTCCATGCATGGTCGAGCGACCTGCGCGCCAGCCCGCCCGCGGCGAGCTCGGCGCCCCGCCGCGTGAGGGCGCGCCCCAGCGGGCTCCTGGCGCCGTCCAGGAACTCGGTGAGGGCGGCGGCCGATGCGGCGAGCGCGGGGTCGTCGCCGCCGCGCGCGGCGATGCCGGCAAGGAGCGCGCGGGCCTCGGTCTCCACGCGGACCAGGTGGCGGCGCGCCTCGTCGGACACGTCGAGGCGATCGCGGAGGGCCGCGGCGGTAATCACCGGCGGATCTCCACGCACGCGTCGCGGCGGCGGCGCTGCACGCTGTCGCCGGGAAGCTGCGGGCGTATCTCCAGCTCGATGCGGCGGTCCGCGGGGTCGGCCTCGGCGCCGGCGCGGTCGGGTCTCACCGGGTA
>DASVVI010000066.1:0-3758 GCA_036386635.1 Longimicrobium sp. | reverse complement strand
GAAGCACAGGTTGTAGAAGCCGGCCTTCCACACGGCCTCCTCGGCGCGCTCCGGCTTTCGGGCACCGAGCGCCTGGCCGACCATGGTGGCGGCGGCGTTGCTCATCCCGAAGCTGGGAAGGAGGGCAAAGATCACGATGCGGATGCCGATGGTGTAGCCCGCCAGCGCGGCGCTCCCAAAGGTGGAGATGATCCGCACCAGCCCGATCCAGCTCGCCGTGCCCACGAGCGACTGCACCGCCGCGGAGCCGGAGAGACGGGCGATCTGCGCCATCAGCGCCGGCTCAGGGCGCAGGTGGCGGCGGCCCACGGGGATGCGCCCGCCGGGACGCGTGAGCCGCCAGATGGCGTACGCCGCGCCGGTGCTTCGTCCAAATGTGGTGGCCACCGCCGCGCCCGTGACGCCCAGCGCCGGAAAGGGTCCCAGCCCGAAGATCAGGCAGGGAGCGAGCGCCATGTTCAGCGCGTTCGCCATCCACAGCACGCGCATGGCGATGGCCGCGTCGCCCGCGCCGCGGAAGATGGCGTTGACCACGAAGAGGAGGATGATGGCCGCCTCGCCGCCGAGCATCACGCGGGCAAAGGTGACGCCGATCTCGATGACGCCGGGCGACGCGCCCATCACCGCCAGGAGCCGCGGCGCGAACACCGCGCCCAATCCGCCCAGCACCACCGACACCACCAGCGCCAGTAGGAGCGACTGCACGGCCGCGCGCGCCGCCCCCTCCGCGTCCCGCTCGCCGATGCGGCGGGCCACCAGGGCGGAGGCGCCGATGGCGAGCCCCATCGCCAGCGCGTACACCGGCATCAGGAGCGATTCGGTGAGCCCCACCGCCGCAACCGCATCCGCGCCCAGCCGCGAGACGAAGAAGATGTCGACGACCGCGAAGATGCTCTCCATCGACATCTCCAGCACCATGGGGATGGCGAGGAGGAGGATGGAGCGCCCCACGGGGCCCGCGGTGTAGTCCTGCTTCGAGCCGCGGAGCGCTTCCCTGATCGAAGAGCCGAGCGTGTGTTCGGGGATGGCGTCCTGCATGCGGATGGCGTGGTGGAAAAAGACGGAGGCACAGAGACGACGTAATCTCTGTGCCTCCATCCTTTTGCGCGAGAGTGCTGCTTTATGGCGTGTTTTCGGGGACCAGCACCACCTGCACGTAGTTCTGCGCGTCCAGGAAGCGGCGCGCGGCGGCCTGGATGGAGGCGGAGGTCACGCGGCTGGCCAGCGTGGCCTCGGCGGGGATGGTGCGCGGATTCCAGCCGCGGGTGTCGTACGTCACCAGGTTGTTGAGCCAGAACTGGTTGAGGCGCAGGTTGGTCTCCGCGTTTCGCCGCTGCGCCTCGCGCACCTTGTTGAGGTCGGCCTCGGGCGCGCCCTCGTTCTTGATCTTTTCGATCTCGGCAAAGGTGGCGCGCACCAGCTCGTCCGCGCGGTCGGGGGCGGAGGTGAACTGCACGTTGAGCGTGTACGCCTCCACCGGAAGGCGCGACACGGACCAGTTGACGCTCGGCGAGTAGGTGCCGCCCAGCCGCTCGCGAAGCGCCTCGGTGAGGCGGATCTGGAGCAGCTCGCTGAGGGAGCGGAGGCCGTGGACCTCGTCTGGACGCACCCCGATGGCACCGGTGAAGGAGAGGCGCGTCATGCTCTTGGGCTCCGTACCGCGCCGCACCGTCTTGCGCACCACACCGCGCGGCGGGCGCATCCCCACGTCGCGCGAGCTCTCGCGGCGCCCGGCGGAGGGGAGGCTCGCCAGGTACTTCTCCACCAGCGGCTTGAGCGAGTCCGGCCGCACGCTCCCCACGAAGACGAAGGTGAAGTCGCCCGCGTCGGCGAAGCGGTCACGGTAGAAGGCCAGGGAGCGGGCGAGGTCCTGCGCCTCGACGGTGGCGGCGTTGAAGGGGCGGGCGCGCGGATGGCCCTGCGCCATCGTCACCTGCACCGTGTCCTGGAAGGCGGATTCGGGGTTGGCGTCGCGGTTGCGCAGGAAGCCGGTCATCTGGTTCTTGAACGCCGCGGCCGCCTCCGCATCCGCACGCGGAGCGGTGAAGTGCAGGTGGATGAGCTGGAAGAGCGTCTCCAGGTCCTTGGGGGAGCCACCGCCGCCCAACCCTTCCTCGGCGTTGGTGATGAAGGGAGCGACCAGCGCCGCCTTCCCCGCGAGCGCCTTCTGCAGCTGCACGCGGCTCATCCCACCCACACCGCCCGCCGCGATCGTGGCCGAGGCCATGGAGACCGCGGGGAAATCCGCGTCGGAGGCCAGCGAGGTGCCGCCGGGGCTGTAGGCGCGAAAGAGCACCTCGTCCGCCTTGAACTCGGTGGGTTTCACGACTACGCGCGCCCCGTTGGACAGCCGCCACTCGATCGTGCCGATCTCGTCCATGCGCCGCTCGCTGACGACGCGGCCGGCGCGCGGCGCGCGGGCCATGATCGGGGTGGTCACGACGTTGTCCACGTACGCAGCGACCGGCTTGCCGCGCACCTGCGCGAACGTCGCCGCGAGCGCCTGCTCGGTCGGCAGGGGGGCGCCCGCCTTCTCAGGCCCGTTCGCCAGGATCACGCGGTTCTGGTCGGTGATCAGCTCGCGCGCCAGGCGGTTCACCTCTTCCAGCGTCACGCCGGGGACGAGCGCGCGGTGCATCTCGTACGACGCGGTGGGCCCTGGGGCGGGCTCGCCCTGGAGGAAGTGGGCGACGTAGCGGTCCACGATCTGGCCGGAGCGCATCTTCTCGCGCTCGGCGTACGCCCGCTCCACGTTGCGCAGCAGCTCGGCCTTGGCGCGCTCCAGCTCCCCGGCGGTGAAGCCGTGCTGGCTCACCCGCTCCGCCTCGGTAAGCAGTGAGGTGAGCGCCGGCTCCACCCCGTTCTCCTTGGCGACGGCGTACAGCGTGTAGCTCTCCAGCGTGCGCACGCTGCGCCCCTGGTTTGCGAAGGCGGCCACGAACGGTGCGTTCGGCGAGCGGACGATCTCGTCGAAGCGGGCGTTGAGCATGGCGTCGTGGAGCCCCTCCACCACGCCGCGCCGGAAGTCGGCCACGGTGCGGGTGGGGCGCGCGGGGTGCTGGAAGCTCACCTGCACGCTGGTGGTGGTCGCCTCCGGATCGCTGACGACGGAGAAGCGCGGCTCGGCGTGCGCGGGCACCTGCATCACCGGGCGCGGCGGGGCGGAGCGCGGCGCGGCCAGCGAGCCGAACTTCTCGCGGATCAGCGCCTCGGCGCGGGCGGGGTCGATGTCGCCCACCACCACCACCGCCATCAGGTCGGGGCGGTACCAGTCGGTGTAGAAGCGGCGCAGGTCGGCCGCGGAGAAGCCCTGCAGCGACTCGCGCGTGCCGATGGGGAGCCGCTCGGCGTACGCAGAGCCGGCGAACTCAACCGGGAACTGCTTGAGCGCCATCCGCATCCCCGCCCCGCGGCCGCGGCGCCACTCCTCGATCACCACGCCGCGCTCGCGCTCGATCTCCTCGTCGTCCAGCATCTGCCCGCCGGCCCAGTCCGCCAGGATCTGGAAGCCGCGCTCCACCACGCGCGCGCTGTCGCTGGGGATGGGGAGGATGAACACGGTCTCGTCGAACGAGGTGTAGGCGTTGAGGTGCGCGCCGAACTGCACGCCGACGCCCTGCAGGTAGTTCACCAGCTCGTTCTTGGCGAAGTTGCGCGTCCCGTTGAACGCCATGTGCTCCAGGAAGTGCGCCAGCCCCAGCTGCTTGGGGTCTTCCAGCACGCTCCCGGCGTTCACCGCCAGCCGCAGTTCCACGCGG
>DASVVI010000065.1:0-2410 GCA_036386635.1 Longimicrobium sp. | reverse complement strand
AAGCTTGGCCGCCTCCATCGCGCCACTGCCGCTCCCACAGTTCCATTCCATGTCTGCTTCCTGCCGCTGGGCACAGATCCGCTCGCGCACGCTTCTGCCTGCCGGGAGCAGGCTCCGCCGTCTGGGCGCGGTGCCGCTCCTGGCCGCCCTTTTGGTGCTGCCGGCGTGTGGAGGGGGAGACGGTACCACCGAACCGCCGCCGCCACCGACGACGCCGCCGCCGACCGACAACCAGGTGGCCCGGGTGGAGGTGACGGCCGCCGCGGCGAGCGTCCCCGAGACGCAGTCGGTCCAACTCACCGCACGGGCGCTGACCGCGTCGGGAGCGGTGCTGGCGGGCAAGACGTTCACCTGGCAGAGCAGCAACCCCGCCATCGCCACCGTAGACGGCAACGGCCTGGTGCACGGCGTGGCGGAGGGGAGCGCCACCATCTCGGCCGCGGAGAGTGCAACGGGGACCACCGGCACCGTGGCGCTGGGGGTCGCCCCCGCGCCGGTGGCCCGCGTGGAGATCATGGCCGCGGCCGCGAGCGTAGTGGAGAACCAGTCGGTTCAGCTCTCCGCCCGCGCGGTGAGCGCGGTGGGAACGGTGCTGGTGGGAAGGTCGTTCACCTGGCAGAGCAGCAACACCGCCGTCGCTACCGTTGACGCCAACGGCGTGGTGCGGGGCGTGGCGGAGGGGAGCGCCGCCATCACGGCCGCGGAGAGCTCCGGCAAGAGCGGCACCCTGGCGGTGGCGGTCACCCCCGCGCCGGTGGCCACCGTAACCGTATCGGTTCCGCAGGCGCGAGTGAAGACCGGCAAGCAGCTGCAGCTGTCGGTCACCCTGGCCGATGCCACGGGGCGCGTCCTCACCGGGCGCGAGGTCACCTGGTCCGTCTCGGATCCCGCGGTCGCCACCGTCGGCGCGAACGGGCTACTCCTCGCCCGGGCGCCGGGAATGCTGACCGTTTCGGCCGCCAGCGGGGGAAAGTCGGGCCTGGGGGCGCTGCTGGTGTACCAGCTCCCGCCCACCCGCATCACCATCGCCCCCGAGATGACCGCCCTTGCAGTCGGCGAGACGGTGCGGCTGCGGGCGACCGCCGTCGACGCCGAGGGAGACACCATCCCCGTACCCGCTCTGATCTTGAGCGAGACGCGCCGGGCCGGCGCCGTGGTGCTCGCCGCCACGGGCGAGGCCGGGGTGTACCGCGGCGCCGCCCTGGGCCACGCCACGGTCCGCGCGGAGCTCGGCGGGGTCTCCAGCAACACCGCGGTGGTCGCGGTGCTCGGCGCGGGGGAGCTGCTCGCGACGGCGTTCCCGAACGGCTCGCCGATGCTCCGCGCGCGAGCGGGTGACCGGGTGACCGTGCCGGTGATCCTGGACATGTCGCGCGTGGCGAACCCGGGCGACCTGGGAGCGGTGGAGCTGGAGATCGGCTACCCCCGCGCCCTGGTGGAGCTGAAGAGCGCCACCCCCGGGGTCGCGGGCACCATGAGCGAGGGCGGCGCGCCGGGGCGATACCGCCTGTCGTTCGCCTCCACCACCCCCACGGCCGCGACCCGGCTGACCATGGTGAGCCTGGTGTTCGAGGTCGCGGCGACCGCCGTGGCGGGCACCACCGTGCCGTTCACGCTGACGTTCCCGTCGATCCCCGCCAGCACCGGGTTCGCGGCGTATCCGCAGCCCGTGGTGCTGAATGGATCTCTGCTCATCGTCCCGAACTGACCCCCGCCCCGGTCTTTCAGCATGCCAACGCAAATGCACAACTCCGGCAAGACGGCGCACGCGCGGCCGCGGATGGTGGTGATCGCGCTCGGCGCGCTTGCGCTGGCGTCCTGCACGGACGCGCTGTCGCCCCGCAACCACGGCCGCGAAGGCACCGTGGTTCAGCTCTCGCCAGACACCCGTGCCGAGCTCGTGTCGCCCGGCGCCGGCACCCTGGAGCTGCGCTTCATCGCCGGGCCGGGAAGGGAGCGGGTGCAGAGCTTCCAGGGCGAGATCCGGTTCAAGGCGTCGCGCTACCGCGTCCTCTCCGCCACGGCGGGTGAAGGCGCGGCGGCCAGCTGGCACGGCGTGGAGCCCGGCCGCATCCGCTTCGCGGGCGTTGCCACCGAAGGCATCGCGGGGCGCGGGATCGTCTTCCGCTTCGAGGAGGGCGAATCCTTCAGGGCGGACGATTTCCAGCTCGTGATGGAGGAGGCCGTCCTTCGCTCGGAGCTGGACGCGGCTCCCGTGCGCTTTGCCGCACCGGCCGAGGCGGGTGCGGCCGCGGTGTCCGGGCCGCGCCACACGGCGCAGGGCGGCACACCCGCCGCGCGGTCCGCCTGGGAGATGCGCGGCGACGTGAACGGCGACGGCGGGATGGACGCGGTGGACGCCCTCGCGGTGCTTTCGCACGTGGTGGGCAAGGCGCTGCCGGCCACCTTC
>DASVVI010000064.1:0-4325 GCA_036386635.1 Longimicrobium sp. | reverse complement strand
CTCGCACCAGCCGGGCGGCAGGAGGGTTGTAATCACCTCCCACTCGCGATTGAGGGTTGTTGCGTCCATGAGGGCACAGCATAAACTCCCCTTGGGACGCAGTCAACCTAAGTTAGCGCTTATGGGGATTCATCCCCCGGCGCCCATCCCCCGGCCTCCGGAGACGCCCCTCAATGGCAGCGCGCCTCGCCCCGGTCGTGGAAGCGGTCGCCTGCGACGGGGACGAACTCCCAGGCATACCCGTCTGGCCGGAAGCGGAACGCGAGCACCCCGTGTACGTCGTTGCTGACGGCGCGCGAGTACCGCTCGTTGTGGCTGCGGCCGTAGAGCGGCGCGCCGCCGGTGCCGACCACGAACGACACGATCCCACGCTCGCGGTCCAGCTCCCCGTTCGGCGTGAGGGGATCGAAGCGCTCGTAGATGTGGTCGTGCCCCGCCAGCACCACGTCCACACCCCCGGCGTAGAGCACGCGCCACGCATCGAACACCCGGCTGGATCCGCCGTGCTTGCCGCTGCTGAAGCGCGGCCGGTGCATGTAGGCCATCGTGCAGCGCGACGGGTGCGCCCGCAAGTCCGCGGCGAGCCAGCGGAGCTGCGGCGAGCCCGCATCGATCTCCGCCTCGCTGTTCAGCACGACCACGTGCCACCCGTCGTGATCGTAGCTGTACCACCCCTCGCCCGGCTTCCCGGCGCGCGCCCCGAAATAGCGGAAGTACGGTCCGCCCTTGTCCGTGCGCCGCTCGTGGTTACCCAGCGCGGGGCGCGTGCGGTCCAGGTGGCGGCCCCAGGTGGGCGCGTAGCAGTCCGCGAACTGCGACGCGGTCCCTGACTGGTACACCGCATCCCCCAGCACCGCCACCACGCCATCCATGCGATCGAGGATGCGCGCCGTGGCCTCGTCCGAGCGCCACCAGCACGACGCGATGTCTCCCGCCGCCAGCAACGACACCCGTTCGCGCTTCCCGCCCGGACGCACCTCGCTCCCGCACGCGGCCGTGAGGAGAAGCAGGAGCGCGGCAACCAACACCGCATCTCTGCGTGAGGCCACGCGCCGGCTCCCCGTCACGCGGCCGGGCGCAGGGCGCGCATGAAGTCGATGGCGAGGCGGTTGAAGCGGTTCGCCTGGTCCACGTTCACCACGTGACCGCTGTCCTCCACCACCGTCAGAGTGGTGAAGGCGCGGTGCTTCTCCGCGATGCGACGCACGGGGGGAAGGAACATGTGGTCCTCGTCGCCCATCAGGTAGAGCGTGGGGATGGCGATCTCGCGCTCCTCGAAGAGGCGCAGCAGCGGCGTGACCTCCAGCGTCAGGCGCCACCAGCGCAGGAACTCCTTCTGCGCCAGCTTGCGGGCCTCGTTCACGAAGAGCGAGCGGCTCTCCCGGTGGCGCCGCCGCGGCATGATGATCCACGCGAAGAGGCGGTACAGCCACATGAAGGGGACAATGCGCTTCACCCAGTCGCCCGCGTGCACCAGCACGCGCGAGCGCAGGTCCAGGCGCGTCACGGCGCCGCCGAGGACCATCGAGCGCACCCGGGCCGGCGCCATCTCCGCGAGCTGGCGGATGACGATGCACCCCAGCGAGATCCCCACGAAGTGCGCGGCGGGGATCTGCAGGTGGTCCATCACCTCCAGGATCTCGCGCGAGACGGCCTCGAAGGTGTAGTCCTCGTGCTGCTTCCACAGGTGGAGCGGCTCGCGCGACTCGCCGTGGCCGCGCAGGTCCACCAGCAGCACGTTGAAGTGCTTGCGGAACTCGCGCACCTGCCGGTACCAGATGGACGAGCTGCCGCCGGCTCCGTGCACGAACACGACCCAGTCGTGCTCGGGTGCCAGGAGGTGCGTCCGGTGGTGAAGCATCGTCCTCGTCGCCGCTCGGGTTTCGATCAGGGTGTGAAACGGGCCGCGGAGGGCGGCTGCCGGCGGGGCTCTGCCGCGTTAGATTGCGGCGGGCCGCGGGCGTCGCGGCGCCCTCAAATCTAAGCGAATCCCATACTTGGCGCCATCCCCGATGTGCCTGATCCTGCTCGCCTGCGAGATGCATTCCACGTACCCGCTGGTGCTCGCCGCCAACCGTGACGAGCGCTACGACCGCCCCGCCGCGCCGGCCGCGTGGTGGAGCGATGCGCCGGGCGTGCTCGCGGGCCGCGACCTCGAGGGCCTCGGCACCTGGCTGGGCGTGGCGCGCGACGGGCGGTGGGCCGCCGTCACCAACGTGCGCGAGCCCACGGTCCCGCAGCGCCCCGACGCCCCCTCGCGCGGCTGGCCGGTCGCCGACTTCCTTCGCGGCGCGGGACCGGCGGGGGCGTACCTGTCCGCACTCGCTCCACGTGCGGACGAGTGGAATGGTTTCAACCTCCTGGCCGGCGATGCCGATGGCGCGTGGTGGCTCTCCAACCGCGCGCCTGGCCCGGTGCGCGTGGAGCGGGGTGTGCACGGCCTCAGCAACGCGCTCCTCGACACCCCCTGGCCCAAGGTGGAGCGCGGCCGCGACGACCTGACCCGCATCCTCGCCGGGCCTGAGGATGCGATGGAGGCGTCGCTCTTTCGCACCCTCGCCCTGCGCAACCCCGCCCCCGACGAGCGCCTCCCGGACACCGGCGTCGGCCTGGATGCGGAGCGGATGCTGTCGTCGCTCTTCATCTCCTCTGTGGCTTACGGCACGCGCGCCTCCACCGTCCTGCGCTTTCGCCGCGACGGCCGCGTCTTCTTCACCGAGCGCACCATCGATCCGGAGACAGGTCGCTGGACGGAGGTCCGCCACGAGTTCGAGGTGGGATAGGGCCTCACACAGAGACACAGAGTTAGACTACAAGAAAGGAAGGAAGTGATGCCGATACAGACGATCAACCCCGCCACCGGCGAGACGCTGCGCACCTTTGACGCGCTCACCGATGCCGAGGTTGACGCGCGGCTGGAGCGCGCCGAGACGACGTTCCAGGAGTACCGCCACACCTCGTTCGCGCAGCGCGCCGCGTGGATGACGCGCGCGGCCGAGATCCTGGAGGAGAGCAAGGATACGCTCGCGCGGCTGATGACCACCGAGATGGGGAAGCCGCTCGCCGCCGCCGTCGCGGAGGTGGAGAAGTGCGCGTGGGCTTGCCGCCACTACGCGGACAACGCCGAGCGCCTCCTGGCCGATGAGGAGGTGGACACGGACGCGCGGCGCTCCTTCATCCGCTACCTGCCGCTGGGGCCCGTGCTGGCGGTGATGCCGTGGAACTTCCCGCTCTGGCAGGTCTTCCGCTTCGCCGCGCCGGCGCTGATGGCGGGGAACGTCGGGGTGCTGAAGCACGCGTCCAACGTCCCGCAGTGCGCGCTCGCCATCGAGGACGTCTTCCGCCGCGCCGGTTTCCCCGATGGCGCCTTCCAGACGCTGCTGGTCGGCTCGGAAGCCGTGGCGCGCATCCTGGACGACCCGCGCATCCGCGCCGCGACGCTCACGGGGAGCACGCCGGCCGGGCAGAGCGTGGCCGAGCGCGCCGGGCGCAACCTCAAGAAGACGGTGCTGGAGCTGGGCGGGAGCGACCCCTTCATCGTCATGCCCAGCGCCGACCTGGACGCCGCGGCGCGCACGGCGGCCAAGGCACGCGTCATCAACAACGGCCAGAGCTGCATCGCCGCCAAGCGCTTCATCGTGCACCAGGACGTCGCGGACGAGTTCGAAGTGCGCTTCGTCGCCGCCATGCGCGCCCTCCGCGTCGGCGATCCGATGAACGGCGACACGGACGTGGGCCCCCTCGCCACCGCCGCCATCCGCGACGAGGTGGACGAGCAGGTGCGCCGCTCGGTGGAGATGGGCGCGCGCGTCCTCGTCGGCGGCGAGCGCATCGACGGACCCGGCTTTTACTACGCCCCCACGATCCTCACCGACATCCCGCCCGAATCCCCGGCCTACCACGAGGAGGTGTTCGGCCCCGTCGCTCTCCTCCACCGCGCCCGCGACGCAGCCGACGCGCTGCGCCTGGCCAACGACACCGTATTCGGCCTCGGCAGCAGCGTCTGGACCCGCGACGAAGCGGAGGCCGACTTCTTCATCCGGGGCATCGAGGCGGGAATGACCTACGTCAACGCGATGGTCGCCTCCGACCCTCGCCTCCCCTTCGGCGGCGTCAAGCAGAGCGGCTATGGCCGCGAGCTCGCCGCCTTCGGCATCCGCGAGTTCGTCAACGTGAAGACGGTGTGGATGGAGGACGGCGGCGGGCCGGGGGAGCATCCGGCGGCGGAGTAGGGGCCCCCTCCCCCCGGCCCCCTCCCCCGCCTGCGGGGGCGCAGGGCGGGTGAGGGGGAGAACTCCGTGAGCGCCGCGCGGATCTCGTAGGGG
>DASVVI010000063.1:0-11441 GCA_036386635.1 Longimicrobium sp. | reverse complement strand
CGCAGCCCGGCCGCCACCAGCTCCCACGCCGCCATCGCGCCGCCGAAGCCGCTGCCGATCACCACGGCGTCGAGTTCCAGGAGTGGGGAGGACGGTGGCACAGGCAGAAACATCAGGAAAGCGAATTCGCGCGGGAAGCCGCGTAAACTGCGGCGAAGCGGCGCTCGGCGCCAGTGGTGGGGGATGATGGGGCCCAGAGCCCGCCATCTCGTAGGGGCACGATTCATCGCGCCCGTGCCAGCTGCCGCTCCGCCGCCCGACCCCGGCACACCGACGCCGGTAGGGGCAGACCTGCGTGTCTGCCCGCCCTCGCCCCCACCCCGATCCCTGCCCTCCGCACAACCACCCCCACGGTAGGGGCAGCCCCACGTGGCTGCCCGTGCCCTGCCATTCGACGATGCTTGCTCCGCCGCCGTAGCCCCGCCGTCCGCCGCCACAATGATTGTCTCGGTGATCCGCAGAAACCCCGCAAACCATTCGCTCGCCGCCAGTTCCGTGATCGCGAGCTCCGTCGCCGCGGTCCGAAGTGTGCATCGGGGGTACCGCCCACGCAGCATCGGTTCACCGGCGACAGGAGAGCGCAACAATGGCACAGAACGACAACGCGGGTAGCGGGAGCACGGGCGGGCTCGGCAGCACGGGCGGCGGGCTTGGCGGGAGCACCGGTGGCGTGGGCGGCGGGCTCGGCGGGAGCACCGGTGGTGTGGGTGGCGGGCTCGGCGGAAGCACGGGCGGCGGGCTCGGGAGTGATAGCGCGGTGACCGGCACCGGGAGCACGGGGAGCGGGTTCGGGTCGCAGCCGGGCACGGCGGGCGGCTTCGACGACGACTTCGGCGCGCACGAGACGCACGTCTACCGCGGCGACTTCGAGGCGCGCACCGACCGCCCGGAGACGCACACCTACGAACAGGCGCGTACCGGCTACCAGCTGGGCCACACCGCCGCCGCGCAGCCCTCGTACCAGAACCGCGAGTACCAGGAGGTCGAGGTCGAGCTGGAGAAGACCCACGAGACCGGCCGCTTCGCCGAGGTGCGCGAGTACGTGCGCAGCGGCTTCGAGTGGAAGCGGGTGCTGGGCGGGCTGGCGCTGGCCGGCGGCGCGTACTGGGCCGGGAAGAAGGCGCTGGAGGCAGTCTCCGAGGGCAAGGAAGAGGAGACCCACTACCGCCGCCACTACGAGTCGCACCCGGCGCGGACGACGGTTGCGTACCCGCAGGCGCGCACCTACTACGTCGTGGGCTACACCGCCGCGCGCAACCCCGCGTACACCGGCCGTAGCTTCGACGAGGTGGAGCCGGAGATCCGCCGCGGCTTCACCGGCAGCCGCGCGGGGACGTACGAGTCCATGCGCGACTTCTGCCGCTACGGCTACGAGCGCGGCACCGGTGGCACTGGTGGTACCGGCGGGACTGCCGGCACCGGCGGGACGGGCGGCATCGGGACGGCCTGACCTTCCTGACGCTGCCATGAGCGAAGCCCCGGCGCTGGTTCAGCGCCGGGGCTTTGTCATGTGCAACATGCATGATCTCGAGCGAGCGCCGGGAAAGGCGATTTCACACAGAGACGCAGAGATGCCGGCGAGGGCACAGAGAACTTCTTCCGATCCTTCCATCTATGGCTGCGGGTCCTCACAAGCGTCGGCCTCGAGGTCGTGATGCCGCTAATTGCAGTAAGAATGATCGACGTAGCGCTTCCGCCCGCTGGCGCTGTAGGTGTAGCATCCGCCGCGGGGGCCGGTGTAGTATCCGCGTGACTCGGATGATGAGCGGCGTGTGCCTCCAGACGAGAGGGAACGTGGCTTCGGTGCGCGGTGGGTGCGTTCCGGCGCAGGGTATGAGCGTACCGCATCGCTGGCGCGGTACACGTATCCGTCGGCGTTTCCCGCATAGTCGTACAGCGGAGCCCACCCGTTCTCGTCCTTGGGCCCGAGGCGAACGGCGGTGCCGCGGGGAAGGGTGCGGAGCGCCGCGCCATGCTTGTTGGGCTCGCTGCGCACGTTGAGCGGTTCGTGGATGTAGAGCTGGTCCGTGGTTGGCGCAGCCGGCGCGCTCGTTTGGTAGCCTGAGAGCGGCAGGGGGCTGGGCGGTGAGGAGGGCGGACCGCTTCCCATGCACGTGCCCAGGATCACCAGCACGAAGAAGCCGCCGAGACACCCCACGCAGCCGTTGCCGGCGCGCCCGCTGGAGTCCATCGATCCCGAGCCGCCGTTCATCCGGGCGCGGTAGCTGAGCCCCGCGCCGGGCACACCGGCGTTCAGGTATGTGCCGCGTTTCCCGCTGTTGACGCTGGCGCCCCGCCCGCCGATGGTCGTGCTGACGCCGGAACCACTGACTTTCACGCGCACGCCCGGTAGAATCTTGATGCTCTTCCGGAAACGGAACCCCATATTGATCTCCAGCAGTTTTATTGAGCTCGCCCATCAAAGTGGTAAACGCCTTTGTAGCGTTGTCGGACACGTCTCAGGGGTTTCACAGGTCGCCGAACCCAGCTAACGCGGCGCGTGCGCCGTAGCTTACCTCCCACATAGAGCCCCGCCAAGATGCTTGCCAAGTACGCCGTGCTCGTGCTCATCGCCTGGGCCGCCGCGCCAGCCGGCCTGAGTGCCCAGCAGCCCCGTGCCCTGATGCCGATCGAGTTCGAGAACTCGGCGGAGTTCGGGTGGCTGCGGAAGGAGGTGCAGGCGAGGCGCACGCTGGATGAGCTGACGGGACCGGCCACCTGGCGCTTTACGGGGACGGGGACGCTGAGCTTTCCCACCCAGCCGAGTCTCGCCGACGATCGCGTGATGCGCGTGGAGGTGCAGATGTTCCGCGACGCGCCCGCGCCCACGCGCAATCGCCTGCCGAGCGTCAACCTGCGGCGCGCGTTCGATGGCGAGGACTGGCGCGGCTACAACCGGCTCTCCATCTGGTTCCGCACGCAGACCAGTGGCTTTCCAACCATCCCGATGCAGATCGTGCTGCACAACGAGGGCGCGGAAAAGGTGCCCGACCGGTATGGCCGCGAGGGGATCCACTACGTGACGCTCGCGCCCAACGGGTGGCAGCAGGTCGTGTGGGAGATCGAGCCGCTGCCGCGCGACCGCGTGACGGCCATCGAGATCGGCTACTGGGCCAACAAGATGCTCGCCGCGCCCGGCGACCGCGTCGCGTTCGAGATCGGACGCATCGAGCTCCAGCGCGTCGCTCCGGACCACCACACGGGGTGGAGCGTCGCGCCGGGACGGATCTCGTTCAGCCACACCGGCTACCCTGCGGGCTTCTCGAAGACGGCAGTCGCGAGTGATCTGGCGGCCTCCACCTTCGAGCTGGTTCGGGTGGATGGCCGCGCCCTGGGCGAGGTGGTGCTGCGCAAGCCGGTGCAGCGGGTGAGCAGCCGGCTGGGCTCGTTCCAGCAGATGGACTTTTCGGAGGTAAACGCGCCCGGGCGCTACGTCATCCGTGCCGGCGGCGAGACGACGCGGCCCTTTCGCATCGGCGCGGACGTGTGGGAGGGGACGGTGTGGAAGGCGCTCAACTTCTTCTACGGCAACCGCTGCGGCTTCGACGTCCCTGGCTCGCACGGCGTCGACCACCTGGACTGGTTCGCGACGCATGGCGGCCAGCGCATCGTGATGAGCGGCGGGTGGCACGATGCGGGCGACCTGTCGCAGGGGGTAATAAACACCGGCGAGGGGACGTACGCGCTCTTTGCCCTCGCCGAGCGGCTCCGCGCGCGCGGCGGCGACCCGGCGCTGTTGGCGCGGGTGCTGGAAGAGGCGAAGTGGGGGCTGGATTGGGTGCTGCGCGTGCGCTTTCCGGGCGGCTTTCGCGTGGCCTTCGGGAGCCACAACCTCTGGACCAACAACGTCGTAGGCGACGAGGACGACCGCACCGTCGTCGCAAAGAACAACCCGAACGCCAACTACATCTCCGCGGCCGCGGGCGCCATCGCGTACCGCGTGCTCAAGGACAGCGACCCCGAGCTGGCCGCGCGCAGCCTGCGCATCGCGGAGGACGACTGGAGCCACGCCATCGTCGGCGTGGAAGGGCCATCGACCTGGCACACGCCCGCCTTCGCCGCGACGCGCATGGAGCTCGCGGGGATCGGCGTCACCGCGTCACTGGAGCTTTTCCGCGCGACGGGGCAGCAGAAGTACGCCGACAAGGCGGTGGAGCTCGCGCGCGTGATCGTCGATTCGCAGCAGAAGCGCCCGGTGGGCGGCACCTTCCCGCTCGCCGGGTTCTTTTACACGGGCCCGGACCGCGACACGCTCTTCCACCAGTTCCACCGCGGCAACGACCAGGCGCCGGTCGTCGCGCTGGCGCAGCTCACGGAGGCCTTGCCGGACCACCCGGATTGGATGAAGTGGTACTCCACCGTCGCCCTCCACGCCGAGTACCAGAAGCGGACCGCGTCCACGACTGCACCGTACGGCGTCCTCCCCGCGTACGTCTACCACCTGGGCGACGAAGCGAAGGAGGTGCCGGACTCGGGCGCGCTGCACGGGGGCACGCGCGAGGCGTACCGCACGCAGGTGAGCGCGGGGATGCCGATGGGCGACGGCTGGTTCCTGCGCTCATTCCCGGTCTGGTTCGCGCGCCGCGGCAACTACGGCATCCTCCTCTCACAGGCGAAGGCGCTCTCCGCCGCGTCACGGCTCCGGGGCGACAGCGCGGGGATGGACCTGGCCCAGCGGCAGCTGCAGTGGGTCGTCGGTCGCAACCCCTTCGTCCAGAGCACGATGTACGGCGAGGGGTACGACTGGGCGCAGCAGTACAGCGTGTCGTCCGGCGACTTCGTCGGCTCGCTCCCGGTCGGGATGCAGAGCCGTGGCATCACCGATCTGCCCTACTGGCCGGCGCAGAACATGTACGTGTACAAGGAGGTCTGGATCCATCCCGTCAGCCGCTGGCTCTGGATGATGGAGGACATTATGGCCACCCCCGCGCCCTCCTCCGCCGCCGATCTCCAGGTCACCGCCACCACCGCCCGCAACGGCGACGTCACCATCCGCCTGACCACCCGCGACCCCGCCGTGCGTACGGTCGCTCTGCGCGCCGAGAACCTGCGCGTCGAGCAACCATCCCGGACCATCCAGCACCGCTCCGGGACACCGGCGATCGTGGAGTGGAAGGCGCGGCGCATCGTCGTCGACTCCCCCTGGTTCGCCGTCGTCGTGCCCGATGGCGACCTGACGCGGCGCCGCGAGGTGTTCGACATCGTGGGGGAGCGGACAGCCGGCGACTGAGGCCCCCGGCAAGCGGGCAGTGCGCAATGCGACAACAGAACCCCGCCACTCTTCGGTAGCGGGGTTCTATCGATGGGCAAAATGGAGCCCGCCTGAACGCGCTTTGCCACCGTGGTTCTAATGCGTCCGGGCTACAGATCTGCGCCGATCATTTCAGGCAGCGTCACCAGTACGTGTGCTTCAGGCGCCTCCCTGGTGTTAGGCTTCACCTCAATCCGCGCGTCCATTCCGAGTGCGTTGAGGAAGCGGAAAAGGCGATCCATGGAGAACTCGGAGAAATCTCCCCTAAAAAGACCGCACAACTCGACCTCGGTGCAGTGGAGGAGATTGGCTGCGGCGGGATGCGAGAGCCCCCTGTCATCGATCGCACACTCGATAGCGATTGAGAGGTGTGCCTTCGCCATCAGTTCCTCCGGATCTGGGAGCCCGAGGTCCGCGAAGACATTCCCGCTCCCCACCTCGTACTCGATTCCGTCGAGAGTCTTCTTCGTAGTAACCATGGTAAGCTACTCGCTTCGGTGGATTCGTTCAGCCTCAGCAAGCCGGCCGCGGATCAGTTCCAAGTCGTGTGTTGGGGTTTCGCTTCCTTTTTGCTCTTCTTCTGAAAAACATGCAGGACGTAGACCGCGCTGGCCAGCTTTACCGTGTACACCGCCCGGTAAGTGTCGCCATCGTGGTTCTCCACTATCTCGAGTACTCCAGCTCCACCAAAACCACGCAGTACCTTCGCGGTTTTCGCGGTCCCGCCCCACTGCGCATCCTGTAACGCACGGCCAACCGCCCTCTGCACGCGTACAGGAAAGCGCTTCAGGTCCTTCTTGCTTGAACCTGTCCAAACGATGGGCTTCACGCGCGACTCCGGTGAATGGGGTCGAGCAGATTATCGAAGCTAACATCACGTGGAAAGTCACCAATAGAACACCGCCACCCGCCGCGCAACGGTGATTGGTCGCTGTGCAGAACGGAGCGCGCTTTTCGCTGCCCTAAGCTCTATCCGAGCTCCTGCACCCTCGCCGTGAACGCCGCGAGGAGCGGTGCGTCGATGTCGGACAGCGTGTCGGTGTTGACCCACCCCGCGCCTTCGGGGGTGACGAACTCGAAACGGTATCGCGCGCCGCGAGTGCTTTCGGTGAAGTTGAACAGCTTTCCCTTCCTCTCCTGGCGATAGAACACGCAGAACACCGTCTTGTGATCGACGGAGCGGATGTGCGAGAGCTTCTGGTAGAGCTCTTCCTCGCGCTCAATCAGGAAGGGAAGGCGTGCGCGGACGTACTCGATCACCTGGCGCTCCGTCTCGGTAGTCACGACCCCGCTCTCCACCGGAGGAGCCGGCTCCGGCGCGGTTTCCGCGGGCGCGGGCGGCACGGGCGACTCGGCGGGAATCCGCACCAGGTCGCTGCGATCCGCGAAGCCGACGCGCTCCAGGATCTTGCGGTCGAGCATGGTGTCCGCCGCCTCGCGCACGAGCGGGGCGTGCTCCTCCACCATGCGCGAGGTGCGGCGCCCCTCGATGGACGCGACGTCCATCATCACGCGCACGAACCGTTCGTCGGGGCTCGCGAGCACGCGCTGCAGCGCATCGGCGTAGGCGGCCACGTGCATCTTCCGGCGCGCATCCGCCCCCACGTTCGCGGGGTCGAAGGTGCCCTTGCGCAGGCGCATCAGGGCGTCGAGCGCGTTGGCGTCCACCTGGTCGCGCGCGGCTTCGGTCAGGTCGACAACCGCGAACGGCTCGTCGTCCATCATGTTCTCGGCGCTCGTGTCCGTGAACAGCTGGAAGGTGAGCCCGTCCGTCAGGATGCCGAGCTTCACCGAGGGCACCGCGTTGAAGTAGCCCTTCAGCTCACCCCGATTCGCCTCCACGAGCGCGCCCACCTTCTTCGACTCGACCGCGATCACGGGCGTCTTGTCCTGGCAGATGGCGAAGTCCACCCGGTTCTTGAACTTGTCCGAGAACGACGCGTGCGCCTCGGGCACCACCTCGTCGGGGTCCAGCGGGTCGTAGCCGAGCAGCTGAAAGAAGGGGAGCACGAGGTACTGGTTGGTCGCCGCCTCGGTCTGCGCGCGCCCCGCCCGCTCCACCGCGAGCTGCGCGTGGGATACAAACCGGCTGCGAAATTCGTTGCTCATGATGGCGTGGGCTGGAAGGATGGGCCTGCAGCTCTCGACTTCCTCGAACGGCACTTCGAGGAAGCGGTGCTCCATCCAGTAGTCGGACCGAACACGGCGGATTCCTGGGTTGCCGATCCAGTTCGGCATTTGCGGGGTATCTCTCCATAGAGACGTAGCGAGAAGGCACACTGGCACGAGGCTTCCGCGGTGGACCGTTCCTCGCAGCCGAACAGGAGCGGGCTTCGTCTTCGCGCCGAGTCCGAAAGCCGTTCCGATTCCGAAGGAGATCCGATGAGCATTCAGGAACTCGAAGCAGAGGCGTTGAAGCTGCCCGAGCGCGAACGCGCGAAGCTCGTGGCTCGCCTCCTCGCGAGCATGAGGCGTGAGGCAATCGAAGCCGCCGAAGACCCGATACTGCGGCTGGGAAGCTCGCCCGTGTCAACGGGAGTATTGGACGGAGCCGCACAACACGACCGCTATCTGTACGGCTCCCGGACAACGACCAGCATCACGCCGACGCCATCGAGCACTGGCGGCGGTTTGCTCGTAGTCGTCCTCGACTGCTGACGACGAGCTTCGTTCTGGATGAGGTGGTAACCTATTTCGTCAGCCGCGGGCGCCACGCCAAAGCGGTGGAGATCGGCGATTGGCTGCTGGCAAGTCCATCCGTGCGCCTTGTGCACGTGGACGAGGAGCTCTTTCGAGCCGCCTTCGAGTACCTGAAGCAGCGACCGGACAAGCGCTTTTCGCTGACCGACTGCGCTTCTTTTGTCCTGATGGACCGTCTTGGTATCCGGGAGGCCCTCGCGTTCGATGGTCACTTCGAGCAGGCGGGCTTCTCCAGGATCTCAGACGCGTGCCGCTGAGGGCGCGGCGTTGCGGACAAGCACGAAAAAGCCCCGACACCAGGTCGGGGCTTTTTCAGTTCGGGTCCTGCTCAACAAGGGCATCAGCCCTCCATCGTCACATCCCGTACAGCGTGTTGAACAGCAGCTTGAAGGTGCCGTGGGGCTGGGCACGGAAGGTGATTTCGGGGCCGAAGAGGTAGAGCGTGCCCTTGCCCACGGCGGCTTCCGCGGCGGCGACGCCGCCGTCGAGCTTGTCCTGGCCCCAGGCCCAGCCGCTGCGCAGCGGGGTCTTGCCCTCGTACCAGGCGACGGGGCGCACGCCGCGGGCGGCGGCGTCCGAGCCCAGGCGGAAGACGGGGGAGTCGTCGAACATCACGTCGACGCGCTCATCCAGCCCCCATGCGACGGGGCGCGACGGGTCCACGCGCACCTGGAGGACCGAGCCCGGGATGAAGAACTTCTCGCGCGACAGGTGCACCGTATCGCCCGTGGAGGTTCGCTCGACGAGGTGATCGTTCACCGGGAGGCCGAGGTGGTGGGCCAGGATGGTGGACGAGCCGATGGCCACGATTTTTCCGCCGCCCTCCAGGAAGGCGCGGAGCTGCGGGACCGTGCGCGCGATGCTGACGTTGCCCAGGTGCGCGCGGTACTCGGCCGGGATGGTGGCCGGGTCCGGCTCGCCGCGGGCGGGGCGGTCCTCCTCCGGAATTGCGCCGTCGTGGAAGATGAGGACGTCGTACTTCGCGTTCAGGTTCCCGGCGTCCAGCTCCTGCGCGAAGACCTGGCGGTACGAAAAGCCCCACTGGTCGAAGAGGTAGCGGTTCCAGCCGGAGGGCATCGAGCCGCCGAAGCGGTCCCAGAGGCCGATGCGCAGCGGGCGCACGCGCATGGCGCCGGCGGGGGCCTCCGCGAGCGCTTCGACGTCGACGCCCAGCTCGGCCGCCAGCGCGCTGAGTCGCTGGTAGACTCCCTGCGCGCGCGCGGGGATGACCCAGGTGCCGGCAGGGTACGTCTCGCCGTTGGCCGCCAGCGGAGCCGACAGGCGCTGCACCTCGACACCCGCCGCGAGAAGGCGGTTCACCACGGTGAAGGCGTCGTTCTGAGCCGCGCTGAGGAGGTACGCCGCCGCGGCGTAGCGCGGGGTGGCCACGCGGCCGGGCGCGGGGCGGGTGTTGAAGGAGTCGATGCGCTGGAAGGGCCCGGTGAAGCCCTCCATGATGCGGTCGAACTTCACGCCCATCTGGTACGCCAGCGTCCACCCGGCCACGTCGTACGGCGGGATCGGCGGCCCGCCCTCGTAGCGGAAGTCGTTGGGATGGTCCTGCGGCTCGAACATGTCCAGCACGTGCGGGCGGAACGCCTGCGATGTCTTCACCACGTACGAGCCCGCGGGGTACCGCTTGCCGGCCACGCTGAACTCCGCGGTGGCGCGGTGCACCTCGACGCCCGTCTCCAGCAGCGCGTTGACGAACTTGGTGGCGGTGGGGAAATCCGGCTGGTTGCTGGGGAGCACGTAGCCGCGCGGGTCGCGCCACTCGGGGCGGCGCAGCATCGTCAGGTAGCGTTGCGACTCCTGCGGGTTGGGCGTGTCGCCGAACTGGCCGCCCGCGGCCATCACGGGGTCCGTGTCCGTCCTGCCGCCGCGGCGCGCGGCGTGCATGGAGTCGCGCACTTCGGCGATGCGGCGCGGGTACGGCGTCCACGTGTCCCGGTTCCCGCGCTCGATCGCGTTGGCGCCCATCCGCCACTGGTTCATCAGCAGCGTCTCGCGGTAGCGCGACGTCATGTCGAGCACCGCGTAGTTGGCGGTCACCGAGTAGTCGATCGACTGCCTGAAGTGCCACCGCTGCGGCGCGACGGGCGAGATCAGGTCGCCGCTGGGGAGCTGCCGGTTCGCCACGAAGGGGATGTTCATCGGCGTCGGGTTGCCGATGGTCTCGGTGAGCAGCCCCACCATGTTGTGGAAGTACGCCGTGGTCCTCAACCCGCCGTTCCACCAGGTGCTGTAGTTGGAGCCGGTGCGCGTGGTGACGCCGGGCTTGTTCTCCGCGATGAAGCGGGTCTGCATGGCGGCGCCCACCTGGTCCAGCTCGGTGACCACGAGCGGGTCGTACACGTAGTTGAACGGATCGCGGAAGGGCGGCGCGAACATCACCGTTCCCGTGGGCCCCGTCTGGTGGTGGTTGTAGACGATCTGCGGGAACCACTGGAGGTACATCACCCGGTTCATGTTCTCCGTCTCCGGCTGCGTGGAGGCGTAGAAGTCCCGGTTGTTGTCGTGGCCGATGTACTTCTGATAGAGCCGCGGGATGTTGCCGGTGGAGCGCTGCTGCGGGTTGGGATTCCGCATGTACCAGTCGCTCACCAGGTCCATGCCGTCCGGGTTGGCGTGGACGAAGAGGATGATGACGTCATTCAGGATGCGCATCGTCTCCGCGTCGTTGCGGGAGACGAGCTGGTAGAGGGTCTCCATGAGCTGCTGGGCTCCGAGCACCTCGCTGGCGTGCAGCCCGCCGTCGATCCACACCACCGCCTTCCCCGTGCGCGCCAGCCGCCGCGCCTCGGTGGAGTCCACGCCGCGGGCCAGCGCCAGCCGCCGCACCGTGCTCCGGTGCAGGTCCAGGTTGCGGAGGTTGGCCGGCGACGAGACGAACGCCATGTACTCGGTGCGCCCTTCAGCCGTCTTCCCCATCTCTACCATGCGCATGCGGTCGCTCTGGGCGTCCAGCTTCTGCCAGTACGCCACGAGCTGCCGGTAGTTGGGAAGCACGTAGTCCGCGCCGATGTCGTGGCCGAACTGCTCGCGCGGCGAGGTGACGCGCGTCTGCGCCGGCGCGGCGGACGCGGCCAGCACCGCCGCCAGCGCCACGAAGCGCGCCGTCCGGTGGATGGTGGGCATGGAATCCTCGGTCTGGCCGCGGGGGGCGCGGCGCGGGGTTGCAGCCTGTTGAACGGATGTAGCGTCAGAATCGACCCGCCTCGCCGCGAAGTCAAGACGGGGGGATGGGAAAAAGTGGGGCGGTGTTGCGCGCGGACGGAGTGTGGTGTGGGGGCGGGCACGGGCAGCCACGTGGGGCGGCCCCTACGTGGTTGTGCAATTGGCGGAGGTTGGGGTGGCGGCGAGGGCGGGCAGACACGCCGGTCTGCCCCTACCGGGTTCGGGGGGTTCGGGGGGTTCGAGGCGGGCGGCGGTGTGGTGGCGGGCACGGGCGCGATAAATCGCGCCCCTACCAAATTCGTGCACCGGGCAG
>DASVVI010000062.1:0-2314 GCA_036386635.1 Longimicrobium sp. | reverse complement strand
GAGGCGCTCGGCGTCCTCGGCCGAGGGGCGGTCGCCAATGTCGCTGACGGCGTTCCCCAGCGTCTCGCCCTGGTAGCGGAAGAAGGAGATCCCCTTCTTGCCGGCCACGTGCAGCTCCACCTCCACGCCGCGCCCGCGCAGGTCGCGCAGGAGGTTGCGGCCTTCGCGGATGAGGTTGGCGTTGAAGGCGCCGCTCAGCCCGCGGTTGGCGGTAAGGAGCAGCACCGCCGCGCGCCGCACCGTCGCCGGCTGGCGGAGGAGCGGATAGCGTGCCGCCAGCTCCGGCGTAAGGAGCCGCCCGATCACCTCGCCGAGCCGCTCCGCGTACGGCCGTGCGGCCGCCACGCGGTCCTGCGCGCGCTTGAGCTTGGACGTGGCGACCATCTCCATAGTCCGCGTGATCTTGCGCGTGTTCTGGACCGAGCGGATGCGGCCCTTCAGTTCTCTGGCTTTGGCCATGGTATCGTCAGTAGGTGCGTTAGTGCGTTAGTGCGTTAGTGCGTTAGTGCGGTGTTACTCACGCACTTACGCACTCACGCACTCACGCACTTTCCCGTCAGTAGCTCTGCCGTGCGCCCGCCGCGTTCCCTTCCGGCCGGGCGGCGAGGCGAAGCTGCTCCTCGCTCATGTGCCGGTCGCGGTCGGTCTCGTTCAGGATCGGCGAGTTGGCGTACGTGTCGGTGCCCACCGGCGAGTGCGGGTCGGCAAAGAGCTCGGCGTAGTGCTCGATGGCGCGCACCAGCGCCTGCTCGTTCTCCTTGGACAGGTCGCGCGTGTTGCGGATGTCGTCCAGGATCTCCGGGTGCTGCGTGCGCAGGAAGATGTGGAAGTCGCGCCCCCACGCCTGCACCTGCGCCACGTCCACGTTGTCCAGGTAGCCGTTGGTCAGCGCGTAGATGGTGGCCACCTGGTACTCCACCGCCATCGGCGAGTACTGGCCCTGCTTCAGCACTTCCACCGAGCGGGCGCCGCGCGCCAGCTGGCGCTGCGTAACCGGGTCCAGCTCCGACCCGAAGGCGGCGAACGCCTCCAGCTCGCGGTACTGCGCCAGCTCGCCCTTGAGCTTGCCGGCCACCTTCTTCATCGCCTTGATCTGCGCCGCGCCGCCCACTCGGCTCACCGAGATGCCGACGTTCACGGCCGGGCGCACGCCGGAGTAGAAGAGGTTCGACTCCAGGAAGATCTGCCCGTCCGTGATGGAGATCACGTTGGTCGGGATGTACGCCGACACGTCGCCGGCCTGCGTCTCGATGATGGGGAGCGCCGTAAGCGACCCGCCGCCCATCTCGTCGCTCAGCTTGGCCGCGCGCTCCAGGAGGCGGCTGTGCAGGTAGAAGACGTCGCCCGGGTACGCCTCGCGCCCCGGCGGGCGGCGCAGCACCAGCGACATCTGCCGGTACGCCACGGCCTGCTTGCTGAGGTCGTCGTACACGCACAGGGTGGGGAGGCCCTTCCCCTGCTCGTTCTTGGTGTACATGAAGTACTCGGCCAGCGCGGTGCCCGCGTACGGCGCGATGTACTGCATGGGCGCCGGGTCAGACGCCGAGGCGGCGACCACGATGGTGTAGTCCATGGCGCCCGCGTCGGTAAGGCGCTGCACCACGCCCGCGATCGTCGAGTTCTTCTGGCCGATGGCCACGTACACGCAGACGACGCCCTGGCCCTTCTGGTTGATGATGGCGTCGATGGCGACGGCCGTCTTCCCCGTGCCGCGGTCGCCGATGATCAGCTCGCGCTGCCCGCGGCCGATGGGGATGAGGGCGTCGATCGCCTTGATCCCCGTCTGCATGGGCTCCTTCACCGGCTGGCGCAGCACGATGCCGGGCGCCACCACGTCCACCGCGCGGCGGCCGACGGAGGGAATGGGGCCGCGGCCGTCCACCGGCTCGCCGAGCGGGTTGACGACGCGGCCCAGGTAGGCCGGGCCCACCGGGATGTCGAACACGCGGCCCGTGCGGCGCACGCGGTCGCCTTCCTGGATGACCGTCCAGTCGCCCATCACCACGGCGCCGATGTTGTCCTCTTCCAGGTTCAGCGCCAGGGCGCTCACCACCTGGCCGCTCTCGGTGGCGGTGACCTCCAGCAGCTCGCTGGACATGGCGCCGCCCAGGCCGTAGATGCGCGCGATCCCGTCCTTGACCTCAAGGACCTCGCCCACCTCTTCGGCGGTGAAGTTGTTCTCGAACCGCTCGATCTCACCGAGCAGAACGTTCTTGATCTCGCTGGCCCGGAGCTGGGTATCGACCGCCATCGTTAATCCTCGTTTCAGGTCCGGCGTGCGCCGCCGGTGCTCATCAGTATGCTTGCGTGCTGC
>DASVVI010000061.1:0-9181 GCA_036386635.1 Longimicrobium sp. | reverse complement strand
CTCGCACCAGCCGGGCGGCAGGAGGGTTGTAATCACCTCCCACTCGCGATTGAGGGTTGTTGCGTCCATGAGGGCACAGCATAAACTCCCCTTGGGACGCAGTCAACCTAAGTTAGCGCTTATGGGGATTCATCCCCCGGCTGGAACCACGCGAAGGCGGCTGAAGCCGGCTCGTGCGCCGCCAGCGACGGTGCGTTACAGGGGTTCCCCGTGTGGAACCGCGCTCGTCTGCGTGCATCCAACAGAACGCTGGTCGCGTTCAGAAGCCGTATTTCTCCGTCAGATGACGATGGTAATCCGCCTCTTCCACGCCATCGCTGGCGATCCCCCTGAGGCGGCGAACAGTCGGAGTGAGATCGGCCTCTTCTCCATCAAGAGGAAGCCGAAGTAAGAAGTCGCTGATCACGCTTGAGAGGGTCGTTCCATGCAACTCGCAGAATCTCTCGCCGCGTCTTACCGCGTCCGAATCTAGCGCCAGTTTCCGCGTTATTCGAGGCATGGCACCTTGTGTCAGATCGGGGCGAAGCAAGATTAGGACGGCTCTGATCGCCGTCGTTCCGCTCTGGCCGCACGAATCTCCGCATCGATCTCCTCCATCGTAAGCTGAGCCGTCCCGTTTCTCCGCGCCTCCTCCCGAACACGTGCGATCGCATGCCGGACGCGGAGCTGCCGAATGGCGCTGTCGAGCTCGGCGGGATCTTCGTAGTCCTTGAGATCGACGGCCAACGCGAACGCCTCGCCTCTAGAGGTCAGCGCGATGAAGTCTTCGGTGACGGCTTCGCGGATCTCGTCCCATCGGTCCTGCGGGCCGTCGATGCTGATGAACTTCATGAGACCTCCCGGTGCGGCGGTGCCCGCTTCAGGAGGCAAATACCGGGCGAGTCCGCACGCGGGCGCGAGGGGAGCGGGGGCGAGGGCGGTCGCAATGAATAGCGTCCTGTTTACTCGACCGTGTGACCGCTGTACAGCTCCTCGATCTGGGCGCGGTAGCGCTGCTCGACGGCTTTGCGCTTGATGCTGAGCTTGGGGGTCAAAAGGCCGGCGTCGATGGTGAACTCCTCGTGGATGAGCAGGACGCGCTTGGGGATCTCGTAGCGCGCGAAGCCCTTGAGGCGTCCGATCGTCTCGCGCTCCAGCAACTCCGTGACGCGGCGGTCGGCGCAGAGGGTGGCGCGGTCGCCGGGGATGGACTGCTGCGCGGCCCACGGCTCCAGCGTCTCCCACTCGGGGACGATCAGGAAGGTGGTGAAGGGGCGGCGGTCGCCCAGCATCACGATCTGCGCGACGAAGGGGGAGAGGAGAGCGACGTTCTCCATCGGCTGCGGCGCGACGTTCTTGCCGCCCGCGGTCACGATGATGTTCTTGAGGCGGTCCGTGATGCGCAGGAAGCCGTCCGGCGTGATCTCGCCGATGTCGCCCGTGTGGAACCAGCCGTCCGCGCCGACGGCCTCGGCGGTGGCGTCGGGGCGGTTCCAGTAGCCCTTCATCAAGTGCGGGCCGCGCGTCAGGATCTCGCCCGTCTCCTCCGCGATCGCCACTTCGACGCCGGGGATGATGGCGCCGACCGTGCCCAGCTTCACCTTGCCCGGCTTGTTCACGGCGATCACGGGTGAGGTCTCGGTGAGGCCGTATCCCTCGTATACCGGCAGCCCGGCGGCGAAGAAGAACTTCCCCACGTCGGCGGAGAGGGGCGCGCCGCCGGAGACGAAGTTGCGCATCCGGCCGCCGGTGCGGGCGCGAAGCTTGGAGAAGACCAGCCGGTCCGCCAGACGGTACTGGATGGCGAGCGCGCCGGAGGGCTGCCCGCCGGCGAGGCGCAGGTCCGCCACGCGCGTGCCGACGCCGAGCGCCCACCCGACGAGCGCCTTCTTGATACCGGTGGCGCCGGTTACGCGGGAGTAGATCTTTTCGAAGAGGCGTGGCACCGCCACGGCGATGTTCGGCGCCACCTCGCCCATGTTGTCGACCACCTTTTCGAAGCTCTCGGCGTACGAGATGGACGCGCCCACGTCCCAGTACAGGTAGTCCACCATCCGCTCGAAGACGTGGCTGAGCGGGAGGAAGGAGAGCGTGCGGTCGCCGCTGAGGATGACGTCGGAGAGGCCGTGCTGCTGGCTGCCCGCGACGTTGGAGCAAAGGTTGAAGTGGGTGAGCATCACCCCCTTGGGGTCGCCCGTCGTGCCCGACGTGTAGATCAGTGTCGCCACCTCGTCGCGCCCGACGGCGAGGGCGCGCTCGCGGAAGCTCCCCGCGCGCCCCTCCTCGACCAGGCGCCGTCCCTCCTCCTGCACCTCCTCCCAGCGGCGCACGTCGGGGGTGTCGGCGGGGTCGTCGAAGGCCACCACCAGGCGCAGGTCGGGGAGATCGGAGCGGATCTCCTGGATCTTGGCGAGCTGCGCGCGGGTGGAGACCATGATCGCGCGGGCGGCGCAGTCGCGCAGGATGTAGGCGATCTGCGCGGCGGGGAGGGTCGGGTAGATGGGGACGTCGATGGCGCCCATCCCCGTGACGGCGAAGTCGGTGATCGCCCACTCCGGCCTGTTCTCGGAGAGGAGCGCCACGCGGTCGCCGGGGCCGACGCCCGCCAGCTCCAGCGCCGCCGCCAGCCGCGCGGCCTGCGCCTCCACCTCGCGCGCGGGCCAATCGCGCCACGCGCCGTCCACCTTGCGGCGCAGGGCGGCGGGGTGGGCGAAGCGGTCCACGCCGCCCAGGAAGAGGCGCGGGATGGTGTCGCGCTCCACCGGGCCGAGCGGGACCGGCGTGTGCTGCGCGCGGAAGGCGGGGGTGGCTGGCATCTCTGCGGATGGCTGCGGGGGGATGGAAGGCGGACGGCGCGCGAATAATGATCCGGCGCCCCGCCGTGGCACAAGGTGCGGAGCGATCCGGTCCTTGCTCCGCGCGCCGCGCCGCACGATGTTTCGGGATGCTAACAAAACCGCACCCCGGCGCGCCGCTCCCCGCGGACGCCGGAACCGCCCATCCCCAGGCGAGAACGCGTATGCAACCCCGTACCCCCCTGCTCCGCGCCCTGGCGGCGCCGGCGCTCCTGGCGCTGGCGCTGCCCGTTGCGGCGCAGCAGCCGACCGCCGGCGCCGGCTACCTGACGCCCCCCGCGCCGATCCCGCAGATCCTGAACGCGCCGCCCACGCCCGGCGTGAGCGTGTCGCGCGACCGCAGGACGCTGGCGCTGCTGGAGCGCGAGAACCTTCCCGGCATCGCCGAGCTGGCCGAGCCGGAGCTGCGGCTGGCCGGCTTCCGCATCTCGCCGCGCATCAACGGCCCGGCGGCGGGGCGCACGTCGTGGATCACGGGGATCACCTTCCAGGACCTCGCCACGGGGGCGCAACGCCCGGTGCGGCTCCCGGCCGGCACGCGCATCGGCTACACGCAGTGGTCGCCGGACGGCGGGCGCCTGGCCTTCGCGGCCGCGGGCGAGGGCGGAATGGAGCTGTGGGTGGCCGACGCGGCCTCGGCGACGGCGCGGCGCATCCTCCCCGCCACGCTGAACGCCACCATCGGCGCGCCCTTCCAGTGGCTGCCGGACGGATCGGGGTTCATCGCCAAGCAGGTGCCGGCCGGGCGCGGCGCGGTTCCGCAGGCGCCGCGCGCGCCCACGGGCCCGCTGGTGCAGGAGAACCTGGGGCGCACCTCACCGGGGCGCACGTACCAGGACCTGCTGCAGACGCCGCACGACGCGCGCCTCTTCGACTACTACTTCACCTCGCAGCTCGTGCGCGTGCCGGTGGCCGGGGGCGCGCCCACGCGGCTGGGCGAGCCCGGCATCATCGAGGACGCCAGCGTGTCGCCGGACGGCCGGTTCGTGCTGGTGACGAGGATCGAGAAGCCGTACAGCTTCGTGGCACCCGCGGGCCGCTTCCCCAACCGCATCCAGGTGCTCGACATGACGGGGCGCGAGGTGAAGCGCGTCGCCGACATCCCGCTGACCGACGACCTCCCCACCGCCTTCGACGCGGTCGCCACCGGCCCGCGCGACGTGGAGTGGCGGTCGGACGCGCCGGCCACGCTGTTCTGGGTGGAGGCGCAGGACGAGGGCGACCCGCGCAAGCAGGCGCCGGTGCGCGACCGCCTCTTCCTGCTGGACGCTCCCTTCACGGCGCAGCCCACGCGCTGGCTGGACCTGGACCAGCGCTTCGCCGGCGTGTCGTGGGGGACGAACGACTTCGCGCTGGTGACGTCGCGCTGGTGGAACACGCGGTGGGAGCGCCGCTACGCCGCCAGCCCCGCCAACCCCTCGGCCGCCCCGCGCAAGCTGGCGGACCGCACCTACGACGACCGCTACGGCGACCCCGGCGGCCCGATGTACACCTCCACCGCCAGCGGGCATCCGGTGATGCTGACGACGGAGGACGGGCGCGCGATCTTCCTGGCCGGCCAGGGCGCGTCGCCCAAGGGCCTCTATCCCTTCCTCGACCGGATGGAGATCGCGACCGGCGCCACCCGCCGCCTGTGGCGCGCCGAGGACCCGCACTTCGAGAGCGTGGTCACGGTGCTGGACCGCTCGGGCAACCGCATCCTCACGCGGCGCGAGTCGCTGACCGAGGTCCCCAACTACTACGTGCGCACCCTGCCGGGAGGCACCGCGCAGGCGGTCACGCGCTTCACGGACCCGGCGCCGCAGCTCGCGGGCGTCACGCGCCAGCTCATCACCTACAAGCGCGCGGACGGTGTGGATCTGAGCGGCACCCTGTACCTCCCGGCCGGCTACGACGCCAGGCGCGACGGTCCGCTCCCCCTGCTGATGTGGGCGTATCCCACGGAGTTCCGCGACGCGGCCAGCGCGGGCCAGGTGAGCGACTCGCCCAACCGCTTCGCGCGGCCCGGCGGCATCTCGCACCTCTTTCTACTCACGCAGGGCTACGCGGTCCTCGACAACCCGACGATGCCCATCGTGGGCGCCAACGGGGCGGAGCCGAACGACACGTACATCGAGCAGCTTGTGGCCAGCGCGAAGGCTGCGGTGGACAAGGTGGTGGAGATGGGCGTGGCGGACCGCAACCGCATCGGCGTGGGCGGGCACTCGTACGGCGCCTTCATGACGGCCAACCTGCTGGCGCACAGCGACCTCTTCCGCGCCGGCATCGCGCGGTCGGGCGCGTACAACCGCACGCTGACGCCGTTCGGCTTCCAGGCGGAGCAGCGCAGCTACTGGGAGGCCACGGACACGTACACGCGGATGAGCCCCTTCACCTTCGCCAACAAGGTGAACGAGCCGATCCTCCTCATCCACGGCGAGGCGGACGACAACTCCGGCACCTTTCCCATCCAGAGCGAGCGCTTCTACGCCGCGCTCAAGGGCCACGGCGCCACGGTCCGTTACGTCGTCCTCCCGTACGAGGCGCACGGCTACCGCGGCCGTGAGTCGGTGATGCACACGCTGGCGGAGATGATCCGCTGGATGGACCGTTACGTAAAGAACGCCGGCCCCCGCACCCCGGCACCGCAGCCGGCGGCCACACGGTAAAAGCAACAGCAGCCTCACGCGGAGACGCGGAGGCGCGGAGAGAGAACAACAGAGAAAAGCCTCACACAGAGGGGCACAGAGGAAACTACAAGCCACAGAGGAAAATCTTATTGTTGTTCTCTCTGTGGCTCTGTGTCTCTGTGTGAGCCCTTGCTTTTCTCTCTCTGCGTCTCCGCGCCTCCGCGTGAGACCAGTCGTTCCTGAACGTACCACGGAACCATCAGGAACCGCCGCCATCGTCGCGGGTAACGAGTCGCGATGGTGAACTTTTGTTTCCCCCAGGTAAAGCCAATCGAATGACACCTCCCAAGCAGCTCCGCCTGCCGCGGCGCCTCGGCGTCGTGGGCGCGCTGGTGGCGACCGGCCTCGCCGGCACCCTCGCCGCGCAGCCGGGCACCCCCGCGCTCGGCTTCGACCGCCGCAACTTCGACACGACCGTCCGCCCGCAGGACGACTTCTTCCGCTACGTGAACGGCGGCTGGCTGCGGACCACGCAGATCCCGGCCGACCGCTCCAGCTTCGGCTCCTTCGTGGAGCTGCGCGACCGCAGCGAAGAGTCGCTCCGCGCCATCATCGACGAGGCCGCCGCCGCGCGCAACGCGCAGCCGGGCTCCGAGACGCAGAAGGTGGGCGACCTGTACCGCAGCTTCATGGACTCGGCGCGCATCGAGGCGGCCGGCATCACGCCCCTCCGCCCCGAGCTGGCCCGCATCGCCGCGCTCGACAGCCGCGCCGCGCTCCCGGAGCTCTTTGCGCACCTGCAGCGCATCGGCGTGCAGACGCCGTTCGGCTTCGGCGTGGGGCAGGATGCCCGCCAGGCCACGCGCTACATCGCCTCCGCGGGGCAGAGCGGGCTCGGACTTCCGGACCGCGACTACTACCTGAAGCAGGACGCCAAGCTCGTCGCCGCCCGCGCCGCGTACCAGACGTACGTGGAGACGCTGCTGCGCCTGGCCGGCGACCGCAACCCCGCCGCCGGTGCCCGCGCCGTGCTCGCGCTGGAGACGGCGCTGGCCGAGAAGCAGTGGGACCGCGCCCGCAGCCGCGACCGCGAGGCGAGCTACAACCTGCGCACCGCCGCCCAGCTCGACTCCATGATGCCGGGCTTCAGCTGGCCTCGCTTCCTGCGCGCGGTCGGCGCGGAGAGCACGCCGGGCATCGTCGTGCGCCAGCCGGACTACATGACCGCGATGAACCAGATCATCGCCGCCACGCCGGTGCCGGTGCTGCGCCAGTACCTCACCGTCAAGCTGATCGACAACTACGCGTCGGCGCTCAGCTCGCCCTTCGTCAACGCCCAGTTCGCGTACCGCGGCAAGGCGCTGCAGGGGCTGGAGGCGAACCGCCCCCGCTGGAAGCGCGGCGTCGGCCTGGTGGAGGGCGCGCTCGGCGAAGCCGCCGGACGCCTGTACGTGCAGCGCAACTTCCGCCCGGAGAGCCGCGCGCGGATGCAGGAGCTCGTGGGCAACCTCCGCTCCGCGTTCCAGACGGCCATCGACTCGCTGGAGTGGATGAGCCCGGCCACCAAGGTGCAGGCGCAGGCGAAGCTGGCGAAGTTCAACGTCAAGATCGGCTACCCGGACCAGTGGCGTGACTACTCGGCGCTCGCCATCCGTCCGGGCGACCTGCCGGGCAACCTGCGGCGCATCGCCGAGTTCGGCCACAACCGCATGGTCCGCCGCCTTGGGCAGCCCATCGACCGCGGCGAGTGGGGGATGACCCCGCAGACGGTGAACGCGTACTACTCGCCGACGATGAACGAGATCGTTTTTCCGGCGGCGATCCTGCAGCCTCCCTTCTTCAACCCGGCCGCCGACGACGCGGTGAACTACGGGGGAATCGGGGCGGTGATCGGCCACGAGATCAGCCACGGCTTCGACGACCAGGGCCGCCGCTCCGACGGCGAGGGCAACCTGCGCGACTGGTGGACCGAGGCGGACAACGACGCCTTCAAGCAGCGCGCGGACGCCCTGGTGGCGCAGTACGCCGCGTTCAGCCCGGCGCCGGGTCTCAACCTCAACGGCCGCCTCACCCTGGGTGAGAACATCGGCGACCTGAGCGGCATCGCGATGGCGTACCGCGCCTACAAGAAGTCGCTGAACGGCCGCGAGGCCCCGGTGATCGACGGCCTCACGGGCGACCAGCGCTTCTTCATCGGCTTCGCGCAGATCTGGCGCACGTTGATGCGCGAGGATGCCCTGCGTCAGCAGGTGATGACCGACCCGCACTCGCCGGGCGAGTACCGCACCAACGGCGTCCTCCGCAACATCCCGGAGTTCTACGCCGCCTTCAACGTCCAGCCCGGCGACAAGATGTACCTGCCGCCCGAGCAGCGCGTGAGGATCTGGTAAGCGCTGGTGGAGGATGAAAGACGGCGGCCCGGAGCGAATCCGGGCCGCCGTTTTGATTTCTCCGCGGCGTACGGTGCGCATCCGGATAATCCACTCCCAACGCATGTTATGCAGCCGACATCCGTGGATATCTGGATAGCGAGCTTACGTCGCGTCATTCGACACGAGCGATCGCAACGAGGTGGCGCGTCGCTACCTCAGGGGAAACGCCCATGTTATCTGGAATGCGGCGTTTTCGTATGGCACCTGGGTGGCATTTTGCCCTACGCCGTGCCGAGGCAGGAGATAGTCGACAAGGCCCTTGTGTGCAAACCCGAATTCCGTCTACTTAGAGGGTAGTTAGGCCGTTGGGCAAGCATCGCGGCAGCCGCAGGTGATCCCTCCCTGGTTCCGTCTCTACGGCGAGGTGCCGTACCACATCTCGCGCCCTTGCGGCACACAGTCAGTCACACCATTCCTCAGGGTCGTGCATCTCTACCACTGGAATTAGAAGGAATCCATTATGATCGGCTTCGATGACTACGATGACTACGAGGACGACTGGTATTCCGGCGTTGCCAATAAGGAAGCGTATGAGGAGATCGGGCGGATTCGGTCGGAGATCTTTCCTCCGGGTTCTGAGATAGTCCCGCTCCATGCGAGGGAACAGTATAAAACAGTTGTGCGGCGTCTACGGCGCATGAAGCTTTCCCGTTGCTCTTCTGGTTTCCGGAATGCTTTTGACGACTACGTAGCCGAGTTGGAGACCTTTGCGGAGACCTGGCCTACCGCTGGTGATGCTGTGACTACCGTGGTGACCTCGATTATCGCGGGATTTGCTGCTCTACCTATGCACGTTGCCAATTATCTAAACCAAAGGGCATCTGCTAAGCGCTTGGATGCTAAGCGTAGAAGGCTGAATGAGTTAGCCCACCCGTAAAGACGAAACACCACAGAAGCATGTGCCTAGATGGCCGCTGATGCCAAGGGCGCATTCGCCAGTAAAGAGCGGCAACGCGGCCTAACACTTGGCTGCAGGGGATGCGTGACCCGGCATGCTTTCAGCGGGGATGAGAGGCTTGCGCGCCGGCCCCGCACCCCTGACCCTTGTGTCGTTAGGCCGCTTGGCAAGCATCGCGGCAGCCGCATGTGATCTCTCCACCGCCAAGTTGAAGGGTTTAGCTTGGGTGAGCAGGCACCACTTGAACGACTTCGGTGGGCTCTAGCTGCCGTGTTGACACCGGGTAGTTTGCACGAGGCCCTGGTACGCGCTGATCATGCCAACAAGGGGGTATATGATGAAGGTCGGAACATTCAACATCTACTGGTTCGGCGACACGCAAGGAGACAAGTTCCAGCATGCGCCCGA
>DASVVI010000060.1:0-1824 GCA_036386635.1 Longimicrobium sp. | reverse complement strand
GTCCAGCACCACGCGCGCCCAGCCGCGGGTAAGGTTGCTGACCTTTTTGATCTCGCCGTTCGGCACCACGTGCACCACGCCGTGCACGTCGCGCAGCACCACCACGCGCAGCGTCATCCGCTCCACGGCGCCGGACACGCCCTCCAGCCGCACCACGTCGCCCACGCCGAACTGGTTCTCCATGAGGATGAAGAGGCCGCTGATGACGTCCTTGACCAGCGACTGCGCGCCGAAGGAGACCGCCAGGCCCACGACGCCGGCGCCGGCCAGGAGCGGGCCGAGCTGCAGCCCGAGCGCGCCGAGCACCATGAACAGCGTCATCACCCAGATGACCACGCGCCCCATGCTGCGCAGCAGGCCCAGCAGCGTGCGGGTGCGCTGCTCGTGGGCGGTGACGATGCCATCCTTTTCCGACGACCGCTCCACGCTGCGCAGAACCGCCTTGAGCGCGTAGTTGGCGATGATCGCCACGATGAGCGCGCCCGCTATCCGCAGCCCCGTCGCGGTGAGCGCGGGCCAGTTGAACAGGTCCGCCCAGTCGCGGATGACGGTCGTCTGGATGGCGGCTACGGTGTCGGTCTGCAGCATCGGCCGGACGGAATTGGACGGCGTGAGGCGCGGCGGCCTCCGGGGTCCGCAATCGTAGGCGGGCGGCGCGGGGGAGTCAAGCCACGACGCCCCGGCGATCCTCTCGCGCGAGGACGGCTGGGGCGCCGGTGTTGCCGAAGCGGTGCGGCGTCAGCGCAGCACGCGCAGCTCCCTGATCCGCCACGCGTTCCCCTCGTACACGGCGCCCACGTACACCGTGGAGGTGACCGGCCGCGTGACGCCGCGCTGGCGCGACACCCACGACAGCTCGCCGAAACCCCGCAGCGGCGTGCCGCCCGAGAGCTGCACCTGCGTGGGGCGCACGCTCGCCGTCTCCCGGTCGCCGAACAGGTCGCGCAGGGCGGCGGCGACGTGGCGCTCCTGCACGGCGCCGGCCTCCTCGTTCCCCAGCGCCAGCAGGATGCGCCCGTCCTCCGGCGCCAGCTCCACCAGCCCGGATGCATCCCCCGCGGACCACAGGCGTCCAACGGTGGCCACGAACGCCTCCAGCGGCGCCGGCCGCGACTGCGCGGAGGCGCCTGCCGGGAGCAGGAGGAGGGCGAGTACCAAGAGGAGACGTTTCATTGGTCTATGGTCATCGGCGCCGGGGCGCCCAGGTCGGCCAGTACGGTGCGCATCGCCGCGGCGGGATCGGCCGCGGCGGTCACGGAGCGGCCGATCACCAGGTAGTCCGCGCCCAGCCGCACCGCCTCGGCGGGAGTCGCGACGCGCGACTGGTCCCCCGCGTCGTCGCCGGCCAGGCGGATGCCGGGGGTCAGCACGCGGAAGTCGCGCGGCAGCGTCCGGCGGATCGCCGCCAGCTCGTGCACCGACGCGACCACGCCGTCCATCCCGCAAGCGTGCGCCAGCCGCGCCAGCCGCTCCACCTCTGCCTCCGCGCTCACCGTGTCGCGCCCCCACGCCTCCGCCGTCTCCTCCGCCGAGAGCGAGGTGAGCACGGTGACGGCCAGGAGCGCGGGCCCACCCTCACCGGCGGCGGCACGGGCGGCGCGCATCATGGCGGCGCCGCCGGATGCGTGCACCGTCAGCAGCTCCACCTCCAGCCCCGCCGCCGAGCGAACCGCGTGCGCCACAGTGTTGGGGATGTCGTGGAGCTTGAGGTCCAGGAAGACGCGGCACCCGCGCTCGTGCAGCGCCCGGACCACGGACGGCCCCTCGGCGGTGAAGAGCTGCAGGCCCACCTTTACGAAGTCCGCATCCGGCCCCACGCGCTCC
>DASVVI010000059.1:0-5326 GCA_036386635.1 Longimicrobium sp. | reverse complement strand
CCTCAAGGAGTTCCGCACGCGGCTTGACTCCAAGTACCCCGGGCGCATCCTGCTGGCCGAGGCCAACCAGTGGCCGGAGGACGTGCGCCCCTACTTCGGCGACGGCGACGAGTTCCAGATGGCGTTCCACTTCCCGCTGATGCCGCGCATCTTCATGGCGGTGCGGCAGGGGATCCGGAAGCCGATCGTGGAGATCATCGAGCGCACGCCGCCGATTCCCGACGACTGCCAGTGGTGCATGTTCCTGCGCAACCACGACGAGCTCACCCTGGAGATGGTGACCGACGAGGAGCGCGACTACATGTACCGCGAGTACGCCGCCGATCCGCGCATGCGCCTGAACCTGGGCATCCGCAGGCGGTTGGCGCCGCTGATGGACAACGACCGGCGCAAGATCGAGCTCCTGAACTCGATCCTCTTCACCATGCCGGGGTCGCCGATCGTGTACTACGGCGACGAGCTGGGGATGGGCGACAACGTCTTCCTGGGCGACCGCGACGGGGTGCGCACGCCCATGCAGTGGTCGCCGGACCGCAACGCCGGGTTTAGCCGCGCCGAGGCCGCGCGCCTCTTTCTGCCGCCGATCACGGACACGCAGTACGGCTTCCAGGCGATCAACGTGGAGGCGCAGGAGCGCTCGCCCTTCTCGCTCCTCAACTGGACCAAGCGGCTGATCGCGGTGCGCAAGCAGCACCACGCCTTCGGCCGCGGGAGCATCGAGTTCCTGCAGCCTGAGAACCCGCACGTCCTCGCCTACATCCGCGAGTACGAGGGCGACGCCATCCTGGTGGTCAACAACCTCTCGGGCACGGCGCAGGCGGTGCAGCTCGACCTCACCCGCTTCGCGGGACGCATCCCGGTCGAGCTGCTGGGCCAGACGTCGTTCCTTCCCATCGACGAGACGCCGTACGCGCTGACGCTGAGCCCCTACGGCTTCTTCTGGTTCGGTCTGCGTCCCGTGCGCGTGGAAGCGGACGCGGGAAACGACGTACCCGCCGAGTGGGCGGAGGCGGAGGCGCGCGTCTTCGAGGACGCGGGGGTGCTGGCGGGAATGGTCGCCGCCGTGCCGCACGAGTGGCTGCGCTCGCAGCGCTGGTTCCGTGGGAAGGCGCGGGAGATCCTGGGCACCGAGCTGGTGGACCACGCCATCGTGCGTCCCGAGCGGGGGCCGCGCGCCATCGCGTCGGTGCTGCGGGTGAGGTACGAGGAGGGTGAGCCGGAGGTGTACTTCCTCCCGCTCTCGCTGCACCCCACGCTGCAGCCGGGGGTGGCGCCGGAGGCGATCGTGTCGCAGGCCACCGAGGCGGGGGAGTTCCGCGTCTTCGAGGCGCTGGGCGACCGCCGCTTTGCCGGGGCGCTGCTGGACGCCATCCGCGAGGAAGCGGTCATCGAGGGACAGAGCGGCCGGCTGGTGGCGCGCCGCGGGCGCACCTTCGAGGAGCTGGACCAGCAGCGCGGGCCCGTGCGCGCCATCTCCGCCGAGCAGAGCAACACCTCGCTGATCATCGGCGACTCGGCCATCCTCAAGATCTTCCGCAAGCTGGAAGCGGGGATGAACCCGGACCTGGAGGTGACGCGCTTCCTCACCGAGCGCACCACGTTCCGCAACCTCCCCGAGCTGGGCGGATGGATCGAGCACCAGGGGGCGGGCGAGCCGTCGTCGGTAGCCGGGCTCTTCGCCTTCATCCCCAACACGGGGGATGCGTGGAGCGTGGCGCTGAAGGCGCTGGAGCGCTACATGGGCGCCGCCTCCCGCAGCGCCGCCGATCCCGAGACGGTCGCGGGGCAGGAGGCGGTGCGGCGGATGGCGGGCGAGTTCTTCCCGTCCATCGAGCGGCTGGGCGCCACCACCGCGCGGCTGCACCTGGCGCTCGCCTCCGCGGGCGACGACGAGCCGGACTTCGCGCCGGAGCCTGTGGGCGACGCGGAGGTGCGCGCGTACGCGGACGCCTTCGCGCGCCACGTGGACGAGGTGCTGGGGGAGCTGGGGCTGCGCCTCGAAAAGATCCCCGGCGCCTTCCCGTCCGCGCTCCTCAACGAGCTGACGGCCGTGGTGCGCGCGGCGGCCGACGTCCGCCAGCGCGGCGACGACCTGCGGCTGCTCAAGGAGGCGGGGACGGTGCGCACCCGCTTCCACGGCGACTACCACCTGGGGCAGGTGCTCCGCGCGGAGAAGCCGGGGCCGGACGGGTCGGAGTGGTACGTCCTGGACTACGAGGGCGAGCCGGCGCGCCCGCTCGCCGAGCGCCGCGCCAAGGGCTCGCCGCTGCGCGACGTGGCGGGAATGCTGCGCTCCTTCAACTACGCCGTGCGCGTGGCGCTCAAGGAGTACCGCACCGACGACTACCGCACCCGCATGTCGCTGGAGCGGTGGGCGGCCGCATGGGAGCGCGCGGCCCGCACCCTCTTCCTGGACGCCTACCGCGCGACGGTGGCGGGCTCGCCCATCGTGCCGGCGGACGCCGACGTGTTCGCGCGGGCGCTGGCGGTGTTCGAGCTGGAGAAGGCCGTGTACGAGCTGGGGTACGAGATGAACAACCGGCCGGACTGGATCTGGGTGCCGCTCGAGGGGATCCGCTCGATCCTGGGAGGCGCAGCGTGACGCCCCGCATCTACAACCTCTTCCAGCGGCTGGTGGGGCCGACGACGCGCTGGGCGGAGCATGCCCGCCGCGCCCGCGACATGGGGTTCGACTGGGTGTACCTCAACCCCTGGCACTACCCAGGGTTCAGCGGCAGCCTGTACGCCGTAAAGGAGTACCGCCGGCTCAACCCGCTCTTCGTCCCCGCCGGCGCGGATCCCATGAGCCTGGAGCCGCTCCGCGCCGCGCTGGCGGAGATCTCCGCGCTGGGCGTGCAGCCGATCATGGACCTGGTCATCAACCACACCGCCAAGGACTCGCCGCTCATCCAGGAGCACCCCGAGTGGTACGTGCGCGACGAGCGGGGCCAGGTGCGCAGCCCCTTCGTCGTCGATCCGGACGACCCGTCCAAGGTCACCACCTGGGGTGACCTGGCGGAGATCGACAACGAGACGCACCACGGCCGCCAGGAGCTGTGGGCGTACTGGGCGCAGCTAGTGCGGGAATCGATCGAGCTCGGCTTCCGCGGCTTCCGCTGCGACGCCGCGTACAAGGTGCCGTCCGAGCTGTGGCGCCACCTGATCGACGAGGCGCGCCGCGTGGACCGCGAGGTGAAGTTCTTCGCCGAGACGCTCGGCGCACCGACCGAGGACGTCGCCGCGCTGGCGGACGCGGGGTTCGACTTCTTCTTCAACTCCTCCAAGTGGTGGGACTTCCGCGAGCCGTGGGCGCTGAAGCAGCACGAGGAGTTCCGCACCATCGCGCCCAGCGTCGCCTTCCCGGAGTCGCACGACACCTCGCGGCTGGCGGCGGACACGGACGGGGACGAGGCGGTGCAGCGGCAGCGCTACGCCTTCGCGGCGGCGTTCTCGGCGGGGATCATGATGCCGATCGGCTACGAGTTCGGCTTCCGCACGCAGGTGAACGTGGTGGAGACGAAGCCGACCGACTGGGAGCGGCGGCGGATGGACCTGCGCCGCTTCATCAAGCGCGTGCATGCCCTGAAGACCGGCCACGCGCTCTTGCAGGGCGAGGGCGTGCTGCGCGCGGTCGGCGGGCTGGAGGGCGACACGCTGCTGCTGGAGCGCCGCGCCGCCGACACGCCGACCGCGGACCTCGGCTGGATCCTCGTCAACAAGGTGAAGACGGCCGGGGAAGTCGCGATCGGCACCCTGGCGCCGGGCAGCCAGGAGGAGGGCGAGTACCGCCTCTTCCGCGTCTGCCGCGACGACGCGCCGGAGGAAGGGGAGCCGCTCGGCGCCACGGTGGCGCTGGAGGGCGCGGAAGTGGCGTACGTCCTCCCGGTGGGCGGGATTCCGCTTTACCCGTCACCGGTGCTGAATGAAGAGCGTTACTGAGCGCAGGCGGAGCGGGGTCCTCCTTCACCCCACCTCGTTCCCCGGCGGTCCCATCGGCACCCTGGGGGACGAGGCGTTCCGCTTCGTGGACTGGCTCAGGGAGGCGGGACAGGGCCTCTGGCAGATGCTCCCGCTGGTGGCGGTGGACGAGAGCGGATCGCCGTACAACGGCCTTTCCGCGATGGCCGGCAACACCTTCCTCCTGGACGCGGGGCGCCTGGCGGAAGAGGGCCTGATCGAGGAGCCGGACGAGGACGCCCGGCTGCCGCGGGTGGACTTCGCCGCGGCCGCGCGCCGCAGCGACGCGCTCATCCGCCGCGCGTACGAGGGTCTCACGGCCGGCCGTGCTCCGGCGCTCCGCGACGACTTCGCCGCGTACCGGGAAAAGCACGCGTACTGGCTGGACGACTACGCCCTCTTCCGCGCCCTCCGCGACGCGCACGGGTCGCCGTGGACGAGCTGGGAGCCGGGCATCCGCACGCGCACGCCGGCCGCGCTGCGCAGGGCGCGCAAGGAGCTGGCGGAGGAGGCGGAGCGGCACGCCTTCGGGCAGTTCCTCTTCGACCGCCAGTGGTCGGCGCTGCGCCGCTACGCCACGGAGGCGTGCGTCGCCATCGTGGGCGACATCCCCATCTTCGTGGCGCACGACAGCGCGGACGTGTGGGCGCACCCGGAGCTCTTTTCGCTCGATGCGGACGGGCTGCCGACCGTGGTCTCCGGGGTGCCGCCCGACTACTTCAGCGAGACGGGGCAGCGCTGGGGAAACCCGCTCTACCGCTGGAAGGTGATGGAGCGCGACGGATTCCGCTGGTGGAAGGAGCGATTCCGCCGTACACTGGAGTGGGTGGAGCTGGCGCGCATCGACCACTTCCGCGGCTTCGAGTCGTACTGGGAGGTGCCGGGCGAGGAGGAGACGGCGCTCAACGGCACCTGGCAGCCGGGGCCGGGATCGCGCCTCTTCGCCGCCGTCGCGAAGGAGTTGGGCCCCCTGCCGCTGATCGCGGAGGACCTGGGCGTCATCACCCCGGAGGTCGACGCGCTGCGCGAGTCGCTGGGGATGCCGGGGATCCGCGTGCTGCAGTTCGCCTTCGGCGACGACGAGGAGAACCCGCACCTCCCCGCCAACTACGCGGCGAACACCGTGGCGTACACGGGGACGCACGACAACGACACCTCGCTGGGCTGGTACCGCGCCGCGTCGGAGGCGGACCGCGCCGGGCTGCGCCGGCTGACGGACGCGCCGGAACGGTCGGTGCACTGGGGGATGATGGAAGTCGTCTTCCGGTCTCCCGCCGCGCTGGCGGTGGTGCCGCTGCAGGACGTGCTGGGGCTGGGAAGCGAGGACCGCATGAACGTCCCCGGCACCTCACAGGGGAACTGGGGGTGG
>DASVVI010000058.1:0-5931 GCA_036386635.1 Longimicrobium sp. | reverse complement strand
GACCTTCTGCTATTCGGAGGCGGAAGGGAACGGCCCAGGCAAGAGCTGCTGCGGGCTGGATGGGATCATGGACGCGCGCAGCGTGGCCGACCGGCTGGGGATTCCGCACTACGTCTTCGACGTGGAGCGCGAGTTCACGCGCGACGTCATCGACGACTTCGTGCAGGAGTACGCCGCCGGGCGCACTCCCAATCCGTGCGTGCGCTGCAACGGCAACACCAAGTTCCGCGATCTCCTTCGCCGCGGCGCCATGCTCGGGTGCGATGCCATCGCCACCGGCCACTACGCGCGTATGGGCTCCGGCGCGGACGGCCAGGCCGTGCTGCTGCGCGGGGTGGACGCCAAAAAGGATCAGAGCTACTTCCTCTGGGCGCTGCCGCCGGAGATCCTCCCGAAGCTGATGTTCCCGCTGGGCGAGCTCACCAAGCCCGAGGTGCGCGAGAAGGCGCGCGAGCTGGGCCTCTCCACCGCGGAGAAGCCGGAGAGCATGGAGATCTGCTTCGTGCCCACGGGCGACTACGTGGACGTGCTTGAGAAGCGGCTGGTGCCCGGCCACGCCGCCCTCGCGCCGGGGAAGCTGGTGACCACGAGCGGCGAGGTGATCGGCGAGCACGGCGGCTACGCGCGCTACACCGTCGGGCAGCGGAAGGGGCTCCCCGGCGGGCGTGGGCTCCCGCTCTACGTCCTGGGCTCGCGCCCGGACACGCGCGAGGTGGTGGTCGGCTCGCTGGCGGAGTTGGAGCGCGACGATGTGGCCATCGCGGAGCTGAACTGGCTCGCGCGGGCGCCGGAGGTGGGCGCCGGCATCCAGGTGCAGATCCGCAGCCGCGCATCCGCCGTACCCGCGACGGTGCGCGCGCTCACGGAAAGTGCCATCGAGCTTGCCCTCGACGTGCCGCAGCGCGCGGTGACGCCGGGGCAGTCGGCGGTGTTGTTCGATGGGGAGGTGGTGCTGGGAGGCGGGCGGATCGCGGGGTGACGCGGCGGGTGGAAGCCGTTGCTCGAGTGGGGGCGGCGCGGACGAGGTGGCTGTCACTCAGTTTCCGCCGCTGCCAATCTGCGCCGCGGAAACCCGTTCGTACGCCCAACCTATGTCGTCATCCACGGGGATGAAAACCGCACCCGTCAACGGGGAACGTTCAATCGGGGCCGGCCAGATCCCACCCGTAGAGTGGGTGGCGCTGGGGAAGCTCTCCCGGCGCGAGAGCATGATGAAGTCGTGGACCTCAATCGCGGCAAACTCATCTATACTGCCCCAGGTCCAGGAGCCGCGCCGCAGAATCGGAGAGGCCCCCGGAAACCGGTAGAGATGCGCGTACGTTCCGACCGGTTTGAGCCAGAGGGTATCCGCGGCGCGCCCCTGGTTCATGACGTACGTGCCGGGAACGTCCGAGGGGCGGGCCTTGACGGAGCAGGCCGTCGCGAAAATCACTGATGCCAGTGGCACGAACCGGGAGCGCATCATAGGAACGAACGGGTGAGTGTGCGTCGCTGAGAGATGTAAGATATTCGGATGCGGCTCGGGTCGCAGTGACTTCGACGCTTGTGCGGCGCGGAACCTACTCCGCGCCGCGTCTGCGTTCAGATAGCAATCTGTCATCCTGAGCGACGCGCCTTGCCAGCCCGCCCCGTCTCCACGCTTTGGCGCGGAGCGAAGGATCTACTGCGCGTCGCGAGGGATTCGCCGCGCACCCCGGATCCCCCGCCGCGTCGGCTAGATTCTTCGGTCGCCGCAGGAGGATGATGTGTAACGCAGGGTCCGGCGAATGCGGCTCCCTCAGAATGACAAAAAGACGCGCAGGAGTCACCCGTGAGTCCGCGGAGGCGGACGTCGTGTGGGTCCGTCGCTCTGGGCTTCCGCGGTGGAGGCTAGTAGGTGAGGCCGTGGCCGAGGGGGAAGAGCGGTGCGCCGGCGCCCGCGCCGAGGGTGCGGGGCCAGGTGTAGGGGAGTCGGCCGGTGGGGGCGTAGTCGCCGAAGAGGACGTCGGCGACGCCGTCGCCCTCGGTGCCGGGGAGCCAGGTGGCGAGGAAGGCGTCGGCCTGATCGAGGGCGCGGCCCAGGATCATGGGGCGGCCGGAGACCAGGACCACGACCACCGGAATTCCCGCGGCGCGCGCGTTGGCGACGGCGGTGAGGTCCGCTTCGTCGAGGGCGAGGTCCTGCCGGTCGCCCTTCATCTCCGCGTACGGGGTTTCGCCGATCACCACGACGACGGCATCGGCGCCGGCGGCTCCGCTGGCGTCGGGGGAGTAGGTGATTTCGGCGGAAGGGGCGGCGCGGCGGAGGGCGGCGAGGATGGTGGTGCCGCCGGGGGTCACGGGGCCGGACTTCCCCTGCCAGGTGATCGTCCACCCGCCGGACTGGTTGCCGATGTCGTCCGCGCTCTTGCCCGCGACGTGGATGCGGCGCGCGGACTTCGACAGCGGGAGGACGCGATTGGCGTTCTTGAGGAGCACCATCGACTCGCGCACCGCCTGCCGCGCCACCGCCCGGTGCTCCGCGCCCCCGAAGGCCTGCTCCAGCGCACGGTCCGCGCGGAAGTCGTAGCCCGGCTCCATCATCCCCATCGCCAGCTTCACGCGCAGGATGCGCACGACCGCGTCGTCGATGCGCGACATCGGCACGCGGCGCTCGTTCACCAGCTCGGTGAGGATGCGGATGAACTCGCGATAGCGGGCGGGGACCATCACCATGTCGATCCCGGCGTTGATCGAGATCGCGATCGCCGTCTTGTAGTCGGGGTGCACCTGGTCGACGGCGTCGTAGTCGGAGATCAGGAAGCCGTCGAAGCCCATCTCCTCCTTCAGAATCTCGGTCAGAAGGCGGCGGTCGCCGGTGACTTTGATCCCGTTCCAGCTGCTGTACGAGGGCATGATGGCGGCCGCGCCCGCGTCGATGGCGGCGCGGTACGGGTACAGGTGGACGCGCCGGAGCGTCTCCTCGTCCGTGCGTGTGTCGCCCTGGTCGAGACCCTTTTCGACGCCGGTGCCCGCGAGGGTGCCGCCATCGCCCATGAAGTGCTTGGGAGTGGCGGCGACACGAAGCGCACCGCGCAGCGTGCTCCCCTGGAAGCCGCGCACCGCCGCCGCGCCGAGGAGGGAGACGATCTCGGGATCTTCGGAGAAACCCTCGTACGTGCGCCCCCAGCGGATGTCCTGTGGCACGCAGATGCAGGGCGCAAAGGTCCAGTTCACCCCGATCGCGCGCGTCTCCGCCGCGGTGATCTCGGCGATGCGCTGGACGAGGCGCGGGTTGCGGGTGGCGCCCAGGCCGACGTTGTGGGGAAAGATGACCGCGCCCAGCACGTTGCTGTTGCCGTGCACGGCGTCGATGCCGTAGAGGAGCGGGATGCGCAGGCGGGTGCGCCGGGTGCGCTCCTGGAGCGACTCGTAGCGGTCACGCCACGCCTCCATCGTGTTGCCGCCCGGCGGATCCGAATCCCCGCCGCTCAGCACGGAGCCGAGGAAGAGGTTCTCGACGTCGGCGGGGTCGCGGATGAACTGCTGGTCCGCCTGCGTCATCTGGCCCACCTTCTCGGCCAGCGTCATCCGCTTCACCAGCGCGCGGGCGCGGGCGTCGAAGCGCATCAGCATCGATGGCGGCGTGGTGGGCTCCGCCGGGCGCGGGGCGAGCGCCGCGAGGACGACGAGGGCCAGGAGCGCGGGGCGGAAAAAGGAACGCGCGACCGCTCTCCCCGCGTCATCCGGGGGAAGGGGTCGCGCGCTCGCGGCCGTGGCGGGGCGAATGGCGCTACTCCAGCTCGCGCGACTCGCGGAGCATCTGCCGGAGGGTCTCCTCCGGGTAGTCGTGGACCATCTCCTCGGCCTGCGCCTCGTCGGAGCCGCTGAGCTCCACGTAGCGGGGACGGCGGGCGGGATCGGAAAGGCAGTTGAAGATCACCTTGGGGCTCGTGGGGAGGCCCCAGCGGCCGCCCGACGCGTACGCTTCCCAGGTGACCAGGTTCTCGTCGGTGAAAGTCGCGCTCATCGTTCCTCGGTCAGTGCTTGAGCCCGGCCGTATCGGCGAACTCCTCGAACTTGCGCCGCTGCTCGTCCGTCAGCTCCTCGGGGAGGTCGACCATCACGCGGATGTACTGGTCGCCGCGCCGCCCGCCCTTTTCGATCCCCTGCCCCTTGATGCGGATGCGCTTTCCGTGCTGCGTCCCGCCCGGGATCTTGACGACCACCGGATTCTCGTCGAGCGTGCGCACGCGCACCTTGGAGCCAAGCATGGCCTGGGCCAGGTTCACGTGGATGTCGCAGCTCACGTCCAGACCGTCGCGCGTGAAGAACTTGTCCGGCTGCACGCGGAAGGTGAGGACCAGGTCGCCTGACGGGCCGCCGGCGGCGCCCTTCTCCCCCTGCCCCGCCAGCCGCACCCGCGAGTTGTTGTCCACGCCGGCGGGGACGGACACGTTCACCGGCCGCACCTCGCGCACCTGTCCCTGGCCGCCGCAGCGCGTGCACGGATCCGCGGGGACCTTGCCCTTCCCCATGCAGTTGGGGCACGGCCGGGTGACGCCGAAGCTCCCGCCGCCGAAGGTGATGGTGCCGCTCCCCTTGCACTCCGGGCAGGGGTTGACCGGCGTCCCGGGCTTGCCCCCGCTGCCGTGGCAGACCGTGCACTCCTCCGTCACCTGGAGCTGCACGGTGATCTTGCCGCCGCGCGCCGCCGTGCGGAAGGGGATGTCGACCGCGTACTCGATGTTCTCGCCGCGCTGCGGGCCGGGGCGCCCGGCGCCGCGCTTCTTGGAGCCGCCGAAGTCGAACATCGAGCCGAAGATGTCGCCCAGCCCGCCGACGTCCAGGTCTTCGAAGGAGAAAGTCTGGCTGGTGGCGCCGCCCGCACCCGGCTTCGACGCACCGGGCCGGAAGCCGCCGCCACCGGTGAAGCCGCCCAGCCCGCCGAACTTGCGCATCTGGTCGTACTGCTTGCGCTTGGCTTCGTCGGAGAGCACGGAGTACGCTTCGGAGACTTCCTTGAAGCGCTCCGAGGCGGCCGCGTCGTTGGGGTTCGCGTCCGGGTGGTACTGCTTGGCGAGCTTGCGGTACGACTTCTTGATCTCGTCCGGGGTGGCGTTGTCCGCCACGCCCAGGATGCGGTAGAAGTCCTTGGTCTGTGTGGCCATGGGGCCGCCCGCGTCAGCCGTTGAACTTGCGGACGACCACCCGGGCGGGGCGAAGGAGCAGCCCCTTGAAGCGGTACCCCTTCTGGAACACCTGCGCCACCGTGTCGTCGTCCTCGGCCGCCGCGGCGGGGACGGTGGTCAGCGCCTCGTGGATGGCGGGGTCGAAGTCCTTCCCCTCCGCCTCCACGATCTCCAGCCCCGCGGACTCCATGGCGCGCAGGAACTTGCGCTCCACCATCTCCGCGCCCTCGTGCAGCGCGGAGGAGGCGGTGGTGGCGGGGTCGAAGTCGGCGATGCGCTGCAGGTCGTCGAGCGGCTCCAGCAGCCGCTCCAGCAGCTGCGCCTGGGCGCGCACGAACGCCTCGGTGCGCTCGCGCTCCACGCGCTTGCGGTAGTTGTCGAACTCCGCCGCCAGCCGCAGGTGCCGGTCGCGCAGCGAGCTGAGCTCCGGGTCCCCCGCGGGCTGCGCGGGCGCCTCGGCCTCGGCGGCCTGGGGCTGCGCGTCGGTGTTCTCGGCGACCGGCTGTGCTTCGGCGGCGTCGTGCTCGGTATGGTCGGTCATAAGGCGGTCTTATCCGCAGTGCAAAACGAGATCAGGGCCGCGGCGGCGCTCCTGCCGCGGCGCGAAACGGCACGGGTGCGGGTGGGAGGCCCGCGCCCCGGGTTGAGCAATCGTGGTGCCATGCGTGTGCGCCGAAATGGCAGGAGGCCCTCACCCCCGCTCGTTCCTCGCTGCCCCCTCACCCGATAACAGGAGAGGGCTGCGCCCACGCCGTTATCGAGAGAGGGGGCGGGCATGCGG
>DASVVI010000057.1:0-2574 GCA_036386635.1 Longimicrobium sp. | reverse complement strand
CGGCGTCGGCGTTGCTCCAGACTCTTGCGGCGATCGAAGGATCTAGCCGGCGATGCGAGAGGCTCGGGGTGAAACGGCCAACCCCTCGGAACGCGCAGTAGATCCTTCGCTCCGCGCCACAGGCTGGCGCGGAGGCAGGGTCCGGAGAGGCGCGTCGCTCAGGATGACAGAAAGGGGGGGATGCCCGCCGGGTCACGCACTAACGCACTAACGCACTCACGCACTTCTTTCTACAAACGTACCAGCTGCGCGCCGTAGTGCACGTTGGCGCCGACGGCGGCGATCATCACCAGGTCGCCGCTGCCGAGGGTCACGACGCCGGCTTCGAGGTCCTCGGCGAGGAGCACGAGCATGCCGGCGGCGGAGGTGTTGCCGTAGCGGTCGACGTTGCAGGCCACCCGGTCGGCGGGAAGGCCCATGTCGGCGACGAAGTGGTCGAGGAGCCGCTTGTTGGGCTGGTGGAAGTAGTAGCGCTTCACCTCGTCCGTCAGCTCCGGGTGGGTGGCGAGGACGTCGTTGATGCACCGCTTCATGAAGACGCGGTACGAGCGGGCCACGAGCTGGCCGTCGATCACGAAGGCGTCCTCGGCGGGCGAGCTCTTTCCGTACAGCCGCTCGTGCACGCCACCCGCGCGGCGCACCACCAGCTCCTGGTAGTCGTTCCCCGAGATGGAGGACACGATCCCCAGCTTCGGGTCCGGGTCCGCGCGCAGGATCACCGCGCCCGCCGCGTCGCCGAAGACGTACATCCCAAAGGAGGCATTCAGCGGCTTGCGGCCGGGGGTGTGGTTCACCTCGCCGCTCCACACGTTGCGGTCGATCAGCGCCGAAGTGCATGCCGAGCCGATCACCGCAACCGTGCTCACGGCGCCGCTGCGGATCATGCGGTAGGCCATGTCCATGATGTAGGGCGTGCCGCCGCACCCGTCGTCCACCGTGAGCGCGTAGGTGTCCACGCGGCAGCCGAGGCGCCGGTGCAGCTCCATGGCGTCGTAGCTGAAGTTGAGGCGGTCCGGCGTGCAGGTCACCAGGAGGACGGCGTCCAGCTCCTTGGCGTCGACGTCGGCCATTTCGAGGGCGCGGCGAACCGCCACCTCGCACATGTCGGTGTTGGTGCGGCACTCGCCCTCCACCACCGGCGGCGCCACGGCGACGCCGGACTCCACGTCCACGTCCCACAGGAAGCGCCGCTCACGCATCCCGGTCTTCTCCTCGATCCACTCGGACGTCCAGCCGGGAATCGCCTCGACCATGCGCGCGGTCTCCACCACGCGCGAGGGCACGTACGCTCCGGCGCCAGCGATCCGGACGCTGCGGGGGATGAATGGGATGGCGGGTTGGATCATCGTAGTAGCCGATTTGTGCGCAAGAGGATCGTGGGCAGCGGCTGAGACTCGCCACCGCTGCCCGGTGGGTTGCCGACACCGCTGTGCACAGGCGATGCCGTGCAGTTATTTAGCGACACGCATTGTTCAAGTCAACCCCCTCGCCGCAAACAGGTGCACCCCGCCGCATCCGGTAACACAAAGACGCGGAAGGATTTGCCTGTTCCTGCGGTCCGGACGCACAAACGCCGCAGAGCCCATTTGGAGACTTTGCGGCGAGTCGAATGCGGGTCGCGTCGGACCGCCATCCGCTGTAGAGAATTTTGACACGTCAAAAATGTTTACGCCCCAAGGGGGCGCTCGATCAGCGCTCGGGTCGTGCCGCGGAGCCGGCGAGCAGGCCGCCGTCCAGCACCAGCTCGGCTCCCGTGGTGTAGGCCGACTCGTCGGACGCCAGGTAGACGGCGGCGTGCGCGACCTCCTGCGGCGTTCCGAAGCGCCGGAGCGGGGTGTCGCGCACCAGGGCGGCCATGCGGTCGGGGCGGTCGGGGCCGTCGCCCAGCATCGGCTCCCACATGGCGGTGAGGATGGCGGCGGGGAAGATGGCGTTGCAGCGGATGCCCAGCCCCTGCTCCGCGCAGTACAGCGCGACCGTGCGGGTGTGGTTGCGCACCGCCGCCTTGCTGCTGGCGTACGCCGCCGCCGCGGGGATCCCCACCAGCCCCGACCTCGACGCCACGTTGACGATGGAGCCGCCGCCGTTCTTCCGCATCTGCCGGATGGCGGCGCGGCAGCCCAGGAAGACGCCGTCCAGGTTGGTGGCGTGAACCGCGCGCCAGGCTTCCAGCGTGGCGTTCTCGGGGTCGTGCGGGATGAAGCCTTCTTCGAAGCCGGTGATGCCGGCGTTGTTCACCAGCACGTCCAGCCTGCCGAAGCGCTCCGCGGTCCAGGCCATAGCCGCGTCCCAGTCCTCCTCGCGGCGCACGTCCAGGCGGAGGTACGCGGCCTCGCCGCCGATGCGCGCGGCCGTCGCGGCGCCTTCCTCGTCGCGGATGTCGGCGAGGACGACGCGTGCGCCCTCCGCCGCGAATCGTTCCGCCACCGCCGCGCCGATCCCCCGCGCCGCGCCGGTCACCAGCGCCACTTTGTCCTGCAGTCGATGCATGGTTCTCCTGTGGTGAGGGCCCCCTCCCCCTGGCCCCCTCCCCCCCGCCTGCGGGGCCGCAGGGCGGGTGAGGGGGAGAACTTC
>DASVVI010000056.1:0-6825 GCA_036386635.1 Longimicrobium sp. | reverse complement strand
GCCGACCTGCGCGAGCTGCGCCTCGCGGAGTTGCGTGGCCTGCTGGGGATCGTCACGCAGGAGACCATCCTCTTCCACGACACCGTGCGCGCCAACATCGCCTACGGTGTCCCCGACGCGCCGCGGGAGCGTGTGGAGGCGGCGGCGCGCGCGGCGAACGCCCACGAGTTCATCGCGTCGCTGCCGGACGGCTACGACACGGTGCTTGGCGAAAAGGGAACGCGCCTTTCGGGCGGGCAGCGCCAGCGGATCGCCATCGCGCGCGCCCTCTTCCGCAACCCGCCGATCCTGATCCTGGACGAGGCCACCTCCGCCCTGGACACGGAGAGCGAGCGCCTGGTGCAGCAGGCGATTGACGAGGTGATGGCGGGGCGCACGGTCCTGGTAATCGCCCACCGCCTCTCCACCGTGCGCCGCGCCGACCAGATCGTGGTCCTCGAAGACGGCCGCATCGTGCAGCGCGGTACCCACGACGAGCTCCTCGCCCGCGGCGGCACCTACCGCCGGCTGTACGAGATGCAGTTCGGCGGCGCAGAGGCGACCGGTGTAGGGGCGTGATTCATCACGCCCGCGCCGGGGGGATGAATCCCCCGGCTGGAACCACGCGAAGGCGGCTGAAGCCGGCTCGTACACGCCGGCAGTGAACCGCGCTACGGTCATAGCGCGTCGCCGCCTGGGCGAAGCCGGAGAAGCACTTCGCTCAGGGCGACGAATTGGCAGTGCTACGGCCGGCGAGCCACCGGGGGATGAATCCCCCGGCTGGAACCACGCGAAGGCGGCTGAAGCCGGCTCGTACACGCCAGCATTGGACCCACGCGCGACGGTGATAGCGCGTCGCCACCTGGGCGAAGCCGAACAAGCGTTTCGCTCAGGATGACGAATTGGGAGCTGCGGCCGGCGAGCCCACTTCAGTGGGCTTCCCGTGGTTCCAGCCGGGGGCTTTAGCCCCCGGTGTGCGCCGGGAATCGTGGCGGGCCCCAGTGCCGGTGTTCAACAATCGAATTCAAACGAGCAATCCATAGATGCAAGTACCCCTGTTGGACCTGTCGCTCCAGTACCGCCAGGTGGCGGACGAGGTGATGGAGGCGCTGCGTGGCGTGGTGGAGGACCAGCGCTTCATCCTCGGCCCGGTCGTGGAGAAGCTGGAGGCGGAGATGGCGGCGAAGCTGGGCGTGCCGCACGCCATCGGCTGCGCCAGCGGGACCGATGCCATCCTCCTGGCCGTGCGCGCCCTGGGCGTGGAGCGCGGCGAGGAGGTGGTGACGAGCCCCTTCACCTTCTTCGCGACGGCGGGAGCCATCCACAACGCCGGCGCGCGCCCCGTCTTCGCGGACATCGAGCCCGACACCTTCAACCTGGACCCCGCCGCCGCCGAAGCCGCCATGACCGAGCGCACGCGCGCCGTCATGCCGGTGCACCTCTTCGGCCAGATGGCGGACATGCGCGCCTTCCGCTCCCTTGGCGACCGCCACGGCGTGCCCGTCATCGAGGACGCCGCGCAGGCGATCGGCGCCCGCCAGCGCGACGGCGAGGGTTGGATCACGACCGGGACGCTGGGCGACGTCTGCTGCTTCTCCTTCTTCCCCACCAAGAACCTCGGCGCATTCGGCGACGCGGGGATGCTGGTGGCGAACGACGACGCTGTCGCCGAGCGGCTCCGCAAGCTGCGCGTGCACGGCGGCCGGCAGATGTACCACCACGAGGAGGTCGGCTACAACTCGCGCCTCGACGCGCTCCAGGCCGCCGTCCTCTCCGCCAAGCTTCCGTACCTGGACGGCTGGAGCGCAGCCCGCCGCCGCAACGCCGCCTTCTACGACGAGGCGCTCGCGGGGCTGGACGGCATCGTGCTCCCGGTGGTGCGCTCGGGCAACGAGTCGATCGTGAACCAGTACACGATCCGCGTGCCAGGCGGCCGCCGCGACGCTTTGCAGGAGTTCCTGAAGGCGCGCGGCGTCGGCAGCTCCGTGTACTACCCGATCCCCCTGGACCGCCAGGAGTGCTTCGAGTACCTGGGCTACCGTCCAGGCCAGTTCCCGGAATCGGAGCGCGCCAGCCGCGAGGTCCTCTCGCTCCCCGTCTTCCCGGAGCTCACCGAGGCTCAGCTCGCGTACGTGGCGGATTCGGTGCGCGCGTTCGTGGAAGGTGGGCGATAAGCGCCGGGGATGAAGGCACCGGGGGATAAATCCCCCGGCTGGAACCACGCGAAGACCGCTGAAGCGGTCTGGGCAGCAGGGCGACGCGCGGAGATCCATGCAAAGCCACCCCCTCCCCCAGGCAGTTTTGGGGGAGGGGGATGCGTCGCGGAGCGACGCTGGGGGAGAGGGCCCACACGCACCCACGCACTTCTTGTTCATCGTCGCCCACAACGGAGCCCCCATCTGGGGCGGAGCGGAGCGCGCAACGGCCCTCCTCCTGGCGGGATTGCGGGAGCGGGGCCATCGCGTTCTCCTCCTCTGCAACGAGGCGGAGGTGGCGAGGCGGGCGGCGGAGCTGGGCGTCCCCACCGAGATCGCGCGGCTCGGCGGCGACGCGGCGCTGCACCACGCGGCCGCCATGGGACGCCGCCTGCGTGCGCTGCGTCCCGACGCGTTCGTCGTGGGGACGTTCCGCAAGCTCTTCCTCGCGTCGCTGGCGGCGCGGCTCGGTGGGGTGCGGCGGGTGGTGGCGCGCGTGGGGCTGGAGTCGGATACGCCGCGCAGCGCCAAGTACCGCTTCGTGCTGGCGCGCTGGGTGGATGCCGTGGTGGTCAACGCCTCGCGGATGCGCCCCGCGTTCGCCGCGCTCCCGGGGTGGACCGATGCGCGCGTGCCCGTGATCCACAACGGTGTCACCGCGCCCGCGGGAACAGGGTCGATGCGAGCGGAACTGGGCATACCCGCGGATGCGCCGGTGGTGGGGACGGTGGCGCGGTTGGCGCGGCAGAAGCGCATCGACCGGCTCCTCCACACCGTCGCGCTCCTGCCGCCGGAGACGCACTGCGTCGTAGCCGGGAGCGGTGGGCGCCTGGAGCGGCTGCGCACGCTGGCGGACGAGCTGGGGATCGGCGCGCGCGTGCACTTCGTGGGGCATCGCGACGACACCGGGACCGTGCTGGCGACGCTCGACGTCTTCGTCACCGCGTCCGACTCCGAGGGCCTGAGCAACGCGATGCTGGAGGCGCTGGCGTGCGGGGTGCCCGTGGTGAGCACGCCCGTGAGCGGCGCCGAGGACGCGCTGGAGCCGTTCCCCGATGGTCGCCGTCCGGGCACCGTCGGGGGATGGGAGCCGGAGGAGCTGGCAGTCGCGATTCGTCCCATCCTGGCCGATTCCGAGCTGCGCGCGCGAATGGGTGAGGCGGCGCGCGAGAGGGCGGAGGAGCGCTTCGGCGTAGCGGGGATGCTGGACCGCTGGGAGCGCGTGCTGCGCGGGGACCCGGCGTGAAGGTCGTCATCCACAGCGCGGCGACGGAGCTGCGCGGAAGTGAGCGGCAGGCGCTCCTGATCGCCACCGAGCTGGCGCGGCGAGGGCACGAGGTGGTCGTTTCGTGCGATCCGCGTGCACCCTTTCACCAGGCGCTTGCCCGGAAGAACGTGCGTACGGTCGCCGTGCGCCCCCGCGGCGACTTCGATCCCTGGAACTTCGCGCGCTTCGTGCTCTGGCTGCGCCGCGAGCGTCCTGACGCGCTCCTGCTCACCACGTGGCGGCGCATCCCGACGGCGGCGCTCGCCGGGCGCGCGGCGGGGGTGCCGAAGGTGGTGCTGCGTCTCGGCATCCCGCGCCCGATCCCCGCGCGCCGCGACTTCCGGCTCGCCTTCCGCCACTGGGTGGACGCCCTGATCGTCAACTCGCCCGACGTGCGCGATCGTTTCCTCGCCTCCGCGCCGTGGTTCCGCCACGACCGCGTGCACCTGGTGCTGAACGCGGTCGAGCCGGTGCTGCCGGGCGCGGCCCCACTGCGCCAGGAGCTCGGTGTACCGGCCGATGCGCGGCTCGTGGTGAGCGCGGGCGGGCTGGAGCGCCGCAAAGGATTCGACCTCCTCCTCGAAGCCTTTGCGCGGCTACGGGACCGCCGCGCCTGGCTCGCCGTCGCCGGGACCGGCCCGGATGCGGATCCACTGCGCGCGAAGGCGAATGCGCTCGGGATCGGCGAACGCGTGCGCTTCCTCGGGCACCGGCGCGACATGCCGGAGGTGATCGCCTCGGCGGACGTGTTCGTGCTCGCCAGCCGCAAGGACAGCCTGGCGAACGTAATGCTGGAGGCGATGGCGCTCGCCATCCCCGTCGTCGCGACTGCCACCGGAGGCGTGCCGCTCGCACTCGGTGCCGCGGATGACGCGCCGCCGGCCGGCTGGATCGTCCCCGTGCGCGACGCGGATGCGCTGGCCGGGGCGCTCGACGAAGTCCTCGCCACGCTCGATGCCGATCCCGTTGCGGTTGCCGCGCGCACGGAGGAAGCGCGCCGCCGCGTGCGCGAGTGGTTCAGCGTGGGGCGCATGGTCGATGGCGTGGAGACGGCGCTAAGTCTGGAACCCTCTCGATGAGCGACTTCCTCTTCTCCGCGCGCCGCCGTGCGCCGGGCGAGCTCCGCGACGTGCTCCACCGCTACCTGGGCGCCGTCGCCGCGGAGATCGTGGAGCACCATGGCGTTTGGGGCTCGCTCGCGGTCGTGCGCGCGCCACACGATGGTGATGTGGTGGTAGAGGACGAGGGCTCGCTATCCGTCCTCGTCGGCCTGCCCATCGCTCGGATTGCGCCACATGCGCCGGCTCTGGCGTCAAAGGGGCTGCGACGTCGGGCGGTGCACGAGCTTCTGGCAAATGGGCCGGCGCTTCCGTGGCACGAACGGCTCGACAGCGGGTTCGCGGCGCTGCGGGTCGACACCGAGCGCGGCGGCGGAATGGTGGTGACGGACATCGCCTCCTTCGTCCCAGTCTTCTTTGCGGATGGCGTAAGCGGGACGCACCCCGACGCGGTGGCGCGCGCGGCCGGACGCCACCGCGACATCGACGAGATCTCCGCGGCGGATCTCCTGCTCAACTTCAGCTCCACCTTTCCGCACACCCTCTTCCGCGGGGTTGCGCAGTTCCCGCCAGCGACGGCGCGCAGCTTCGACCCGCGCGGCGCATGGATGGACGACGCGCACACCTACTGGCGTCCGACCGAGGACAACCCGTACGCATCGCGCGCCGATGCGGCCACTGCGCTGCGAGAGGCGCTGGTGGAGAACCTGCGCGAGTCGTGCAGCGAGCTTCCCGTCGCGGGCATCCTCCTCAGCGGCGGCGAGGATGCGCGGGCGGTGCTGGGCGCGGTCCCGCCGGGGCCGGAGGTGCGCGCGTTCGTGTACGCCGATTGGGAGAACCGTGAGGTGCGCGTAGCTCGCGACGCGGCCCGCGCATACGGCGCGAAGCTGACCTTTGGCGCGCGGCGGCCGGACCATTACCTGCGCGGGCTTGAGACTGTGGCCGCGTTACTGGGGAGCGGGCAGCTCTTCATGGACGTGCACGGCTACGGCTTCCACGAGTCGCTCCGGCTGCGCGAGCTTCCCATCGTGCTGGGCGGCCTCTCCTCCGACTCGTTCCTCAAGGGCGAGCATGCGCCGCCCGCGTCCGCTCCCGGCGCCCCGTTTCCGGTTCCAGACGCCCCGGAGATGCGAGCCGATCTCCTGCAGGCGGTGGCGGAGCGGCGAACGGTCTTTCGGCGCTGGCTGGAGGAGTTCCGCCCGACGACGGCGCAGGAGTGGGAGAAGCTGTATCCGTTCACGCAGCGCAAGCACTCGGCGAACTTCCACGGCAACCGGCGGCTCTTCGCGAGCCACGAGCCGTACCACTCGGTCGCGATCGTGGCGCTGGCGGGGGCGGTCCCGCTCCGCTGGAAGCAGGGGAGGGCGCTTTTCCACCAGGCGATGAAGCCGATCTTCGCGCCATCGTGGCACGTGCCGCACTCGCGCTGGCGCTATCCGTACTTCGGGCGCGCCGCCAACCTCCCGCTGACGGTGGGGCTGCGGGTGGCCCGTGGAGTGCGCGCCGTTGTGACCGGTGAGATGCGGGCGCGGCAGGGACCCTGGCCCAAGTGGCGGAGCGTGGTGGAGTCGCCGATGATGGCGGAGAAGAGGCGCGCCTATTCCGTCACCGCCACTCCGATCGCAGCCGCGTTCAACGCGACACGCGAGGAAGATGTGGAGCGCGCGGTGGCGCAGTGGCATCCGCTGCGCCAACTCCTGCTCCTCCAGCTCTCCTACCTCACTCGCGGGGAGTAGGCGATGCGCATCTGTATCGTCCTCCTCACCGGCCTGGGAGACGTCATCCACGGGCTCCCGCTTGCCAACGCGCTGCGCGACCAGGGCCACAGCATCACGTGGGTCGTGGAGCCGATGCCCGCGCCCGTCCTCCATCCCCATCCGTCGATCGACGAGGTGGTGGTCTACCGGAAAAAGGATGGGGTGCGCGGCGTGGCGGAGCTGGCGGGGGCGCTTTCGGGGCGACGCTTTGACGTCACGCTGAACCTCAACGTCTACACGAAGAGCGTCTGGCCCACGCTCCTTTCGCGCGCACCGCTGCGCATCGGCTTCGACCGCGCGCGCTCCTTTGAGGGCGTCTGGCTCGCCTCCAACCGCCACCTCCCGCCCACCCCGCGCGCGCACACCCAGGAGATGTTCCTCCAGTTCCTGGATGTGCTCGGCGTGGCGCGTCCGGAGCCGCTGGAGTGGCGCATCCCCTTCACGGACGAGGAGCGTAGCGCACAAGCGGAGTTCTTTGGCGCACTCGACGGGCGCCCCGTTGCCGCGCTGGTCCCCGCATCGGCCAACCGCAAAAAGGACTGGCTCCCGGAGCGCTACGCCGCCGTCGC
>DASVVI010000055.1:0-2267 GCA_036386635.1 Longimicrobium sp. | reverse complement strand
GCACTCCCAGTATATACTTGGCTCCACCGCCACGTTTTGCTCCGGCTGCACCGCTTCTCTCCCGCTCTCCCGCTCAGCCATGAATCTCACGATCCGCGCGGCGCTCGGCGCCGCTGCCGTAGCCGTATGCGCCGTGTCCGGCGCGCACGCGCAGACCGACTCCGTGTTCGCCGTCAGCAAGTCCGGCGTCAACCTGCTCCGCCTCAACGAAGATGCCGGCCTGGTGGCTCGCGGCACCGCGAACACCGGCAGCATTCCCGCATCGGGTGCGGGAGTGCGAATGATGTGGTATCCGGCCTACTGGGCATTCCGCGCGGGCAAGGTGGAAAGCTTCGGCTCCGCGTACTGGGACCAGGCTTCCATTGGCTACGGATCGGCGGCGTTCGGCGAGAACACGCGCGCATCGGGCGCGAACTCGTTCGCGGCGAACCTGACCACCGTAGCCAGTGGAAACGAGTCGGTGGCACTCGGGAACAGCGCCACCGCCAGCGCGGAGCGCGCGTTCGCGTTCAACGGCACCGCCTCCGCGGTAGGCGCGGTAGCGATCGGCAGCGGCGCGCAGGCCACCAACGACGACGCGCTGGCGATGGGGCCGAGCTCCATCGCGGGCGGGCTGGCGTCCATCACGATCGGGCCGAGCATCGCCAACGGCAACTTCGGCGTGGCGATCGGGCTGCAGAACAGCGCCAGCGGCCAGTTCAGCGTGGCGATCGGCAAGAACGCGCGCACGGCCAACCGCCAGGGTTCTGTCGTGCTGGGAGATGCTTGCGCCTCGTTCTCCTCGGACTCGGTGTATCCCACGGCCAACAACCAGTTCGTGGCCCGCGGCTGCGGCGGCATCAAGTTCTACACGAACCAGGGCCTCACGGCCGGCGTGGAAGTCGCCCCCGGCGGCGGGTCGTGGAGCAGCATCTCGGACCGCAACCGCAAGGAGAACTTCCTCGCGCTGAGCGGCGACGACGTCCTCTGGAGGCTGCGCGCGGTGCCGGTGACGACGTGGAACTACCGGAGCCAGGCGCGCGGCATACGCCACATCGGCCCGATGGCGCAGGATCTCCATGCCGCCTTCGGCGTGGGCGAGAGCGATCTTCTGATCAGCTCGGTGGACATCGACGGGATCAACATGGCGGGCGTCAAGGCGCTGGACGAGCGCACCGCGCTCCAGGCGGCGCGCATCGACGCTCTGGAGGCCGAGAACGCGGAGCTCAGGGCGCGGCTCGACCGGCTGGAAGCGCTCATCCGGGCTGAGACGCCGCGGCGCTGACACGCGATCGGAGGCTGGCCGAGATGACCATCGACGAGCTGCTGGCGGGCTACTCGCCCGAAGTGCGCGACCTCGCCCTGCGCGCCTGCGACCTCGTGCGCTCCGTGCTCCCGGACGCCGTGGTCAAGGTGCATCCGGGGTGGAAGAACATCATCTTCGGCACCGGCCCGCGCATGGGCGACATGGTGGTGGCGGTGATCCCGCACAGCTCGCGCATCAACCTCCAGCTTGTCGGCGCCGACCTCCCGGACCCCGCCGGGCTGCTGGAGGGCACCGGCAAGATGGGGCGGCACGTCAAGGTCGCTTCGCCCGCCGTGCTGGAGAACCCGGCCATTCGCGACCTGCTGCTGGCAGCGGTCGCGCACCAGTCGCACCCCGCCGCCGAGCGCGTCGCCAAGGCCGGCCGCCCGGCCGACGGCTACCGGGTTTACGCCGGCAAGACGATCAACGTCCCGCTCGACACCCTCTTCGCCGCCTGGACCGACGACGACACGCGCCGCGGCTGGCTGGGCGACCACCCCGTCACCATCCGCGGCACCACCCCCGGCAAATCGCTCCGCGCCCGCTGGGCCGACATGCCCATCGACGTGCGCTTCGAGTCCAAGGGCGACACCAAGAGCAGCGTCAGCGTCGACCACCGCGGCATCGCGTCCGAGGAAGATGCGGCGGTGTTGAAGGCCTCATGGGGCGCGGCGCTGGAGCGGCTGAGGGCGCGGCTGGTGAGCTGAACGACCGCCGCTGGAGACACGAACGACGCAGAGAGACATACTTCTCCCGGGTGTCTTCCGCGTCTCAGCGTGGGACCTGCAGTTCAATCAGCGCCCACGCGCACCCGCTCCTCGCGGAGCAGGGCGCCGTCGGCGCCTTCCACGCGCACCGTGAAGTCGCCGGGCGGGAGCATCAGCGCGCGTGGGGGAGAGGAGGGCGTGACCACGATCTGGTCCACCGGGACCGCGGTGAGCGGCTCAGCGGCGTAGCGCGCGCGCACCAGGCAGATCGGCGC
>DASVVI010000054.1:0-4750 GCA_036386635.1 Longimicrobium sp. | reverse complement strand
ACGCCCACGGCCAGGCCGCGTACCTCTACGCGCTCACGGGGCTCGGGCTGGGCGCGGCGGCGCTGATGTCGCTGGGCTTCGTGGTGGTCGCCCCGTGGGTGTGGGGCCACAGCTTCGACGCGGGCGGCGGCGCCCTCCTGAACCAGGCGCTCACCGCGATCCCCGCCGCCACCGCGGCGGTGGCCAGCCAGGGGGCGGTCGCCATCGCGCTGGCGGCGCTGGTGGGCGAGGAGCGATTCGGCCTCGCCTCCGGCATCCGTGCCGTGCAGGGGGTGGCGCGCAGCGTGGTGGCGGTGGTGGTGGTGGCGCTGGGCGGGGGGGTGGCCGCCGCGCTCTGGGCACAGGCCGCCGCGGACCTGCTCGCCGCGCTCTGGTCCGCGGCCCGGCTGGCGAACGGGGTGCGCCCCCGCGTGACGCTCGACATGGTGTACCGCGCCGCGCGCCAGCTGGTGATGCTGGGGATACCCTTCTCCATCATGGACGGCCTTTCGGCGCTGCTGGTGGACGGGGAGAAGCTGGTGATCGGCGCGATGGAGTCCGCCGCGGACTTCACCTACTCCACCGTGACGGCCACCGCCGCCGTGCGGCTGACGGTGGTGGCGACGGCATTCTCGGTGGTGCTGGTGCCGCGCCTTTCTTCGCTCGCCGCCGCCGGCAAGCCGGGCGACGCCGGGGGGCTGGCCAACCGGGTGACGCGGCTGACGGTGGTGATGATGATCCTGCTGCTGGCGCCCCTCATCGCGCTCACGCCGGAGATCCTGACGCTCTGGGTGGGGCCCGACTTCGCCGACCGCGCGGGGCTTTCCACCCGCATCGTGCTGGTGGCCCTCTTCGCCAACATCGCCGTGAACCCCGCCCACTCGGCGCTGCGCGCGCTGGGACGGCCGATGGTGCTCTCGGCGCTCTATGCGGCCGAGCTGGTGCTGCACGTGGGGGTGGTGTACCTGGCGGTGCGGGCGTGGGGGCTGCCGGGGGCGGCGTTCGCCTGGGGCACGCGCGCCGTGCTCGACGCGGTGGCGCAGCGCGTGCTGGCGAGGCGCGCGCTGGGCGCGGCGCTCGGCCCCTGGAGCCAGTTCTGGGGACCGCTGCTGGCCCTGGCGGTGCTGGCGGCCGCGTGCCACCTGCTGGGAGGCGCGGCGCCCTGGCAGCTGCGGCCCCTGGTGGCGGCCGCGTTCGGGGGCGTCTCCACGCTGTGGCTCCTTTCTCGCGAAGACTGGCAGGTGGTGGCGCGCACCTTTCGCCTGCACCCCGTGGGGGGCGAAGCGCGCGGGCACACGCCGTGAGGCGCGGACCGGGCAGCCAGGCATCGCACGAGATGACGATCGACATCCTGTTGGCGGTCTACAACGGAGCGGAGTACCTGCCGGAGCAGCTCCGCAGCCTCCAGGCGCAGACGCACGGCGAGTGGCGCCTGTGGGTGCGCGACGACGGCTCCACCGACGGCAGCCAGGAGGTGGTGCTCGCCGCGGCGGCGGGGGACGCGCGCATCCGGCCCGTGCACGGAGGGAGCGGGCGGCTGGGCGCGCTGGGCGGCTTCTCGTGGCTGCTGGAGCACGCGGGCGACGGCCAGGCGCCGTACACCATGTTCTGCGACCAGGACGACGTGTGGCTCCCGCGCAAGATCGAGCTCACCCTGGCGGCGATGCGGCGCGCGGAGGCGGAGCTCGGCCCCGGCGTACCCGTGCTGGTGCACACCGACCTCCAGGTGGTGGACCGCGGGCTGGGGGTGATCGATCCCTCGTTCTGGCACTACCAGGGGATCGAGCCGGATCTGGACGGCGTGAACCGCATCCTGGTGCAGAACTCCGTGACCGGCTGCACCGCGATGGTCAACCGCGCGCTGCGGGAGAGGGCGAGCCCGGTTCCGCCGGACGCGGTGATGCACGACTGGTGGCTGGCGCTGGTGGCGAGCAGCTTCGGCCGCATCGTTCCGCTGCGCGAGGCGACCGTCCTCTACCGGCAGCACGGGCGCAACGACCTGGGAGCGCACCGCACCCCGCGGGGGCTGCGGACGGTGCCGGGCGCCCTGGCTGCGCTGGGCAAAGCCGGCCCGCTGCGCGCGCAGCTGCGGCGGGCGGCGCTGCAGGCGGGGGCCTTCGCCCGGTGCTTCGCGGGAGATCTGGACGACGGGCAGCGCCGGCTGCTGCAGCGCTTCGCGGAGATCCCGGAGTGCGGCCCGCTGGAGCGGCGCTGGCGCCTGGTGCGCCTGGGGGCCCTCATGCGCCGCGGGCTGCTGCGCGACATCGGCTACGTTCTGCGCGCCTGACGCCGCGCGATCCCGCTAACGCAAGCGGGGCTTGAACTTGCGCGAGGTGTGCGAGGCGTTATTCTTCCCGGGCTCCGGCTGGCATGCCGGGGCCCGCCGCATTCCGACCGAGACTCGCCAGTGAGCATACATGCGGAGACGAACAGGGACGGGCCCGGCGGGCGCAGCCGGCCGGTCGCCGCGTAACGGGGGCGCGCCCGACCGATGAGCGTGTGCGTGGTGCTGGTGAACTGGCGGGGCTGGCGCGACACGCTGGAATGCTTGGAAAGCCTCTTCCGCAGCACCGGGGTGGAGTTCCAGGTGCTGGTGTGCGACAACGACTCGGGAGACGGGTCGCTGGACCACCTGCGCGCCTGGGCCGAGGGGCGGCTGGAGGTGGCCCTGGACCCTGCGCACCCCCTGCGCGCCCACTCCTTTCCGCCCATCCCCAAGCCCGTGCCCTTTGCGGTGCTGGGCAGGGACGAGGCGGAGCGGGGCGGGGGCGTGGAGGCCGGCGCGCCGCTGGTGCTGGTGCAGGCGGGCGCCAACCTGGGGTTCGCGGGCGGGTGCAACGTGGGAATCCGCTTCGCGCTGGCCCGCGGCACGCACCGCTTCGTCTGGCTGCTGAACAACGACACCGTCGTCGATCCGCACGCGCTGCGCGCCCTGGTGGACGCCGCCGGGGCCGACCCGGGCGCGGGGATGATCGGCTCCACCCTCCTGCGGTACGACGAGCCCAACGAGGTGCAGGCGCTGGGGCTGGCCGCGTACAACGAGTGGCTGGCGCTGCCCCGGCACGTGCGCACGCCCGAGGGCGTGGCTGCGCTGCGGGGGGGCGGCGCGCCCGCACGGCACGGGTACGTGGTGGGCGCCTCCATGCTCGTACCGCGCGCGTTCCTGGACGACGTGGGGCTGCTGAACGAAGACCACTTCCTCTTCTTCGAAGAGCTGGACTGGGCCGTGCGCGCGCGCGGGCGCTGGGCACTGGCGCACGCCGCCGAGAGCCGCGTCTTCCACAAGGAGGGGGCGAGCAACGGCGGAAACAGCTCGGGCACGGGCAAGAGCCTACTGGCGGACTACCACTTCATGAAGAACCGCATCGTCGTCACCCGCAGGCACTTCCCCAGCCGCCTTCCCAGCGTCTACCTGGCGCTGGGGGTGGCGGCGGCGCGGCGGGCGCTGCGCGGCGAGTGGGGGAGGGCGTGGATGATCCTCAAGCTCTGCGGCACGACGTGAGCAGCGCCCTCTTCGCCCTCTGGTTCGCCACCCTCGGCGCGGACCGGTTCGACCTGCTGGCGGCGGAGGGGTCGGTCAAGCTGGGGCCGGCGCTCCTCCTCACCCCCATCCTGGTGGCGCTGGAGATCTTTCGCCTGATGCGCCAGGGCGGCAAGTTCCGCGTGCCGCGCAACGCGGTGGCGTACACGCTGGTGGCGAGCACCTTCCTGTCGGTGGTGCTGCTGTCGGTGCTGTACAGCTTCGACATGGAGATGTCCGCGAAGCGGTACGCGCTCCTGGCCTTCCACGTGTACAGCACCCTGATCGTGGCGATGGCGCTGGCCCAGCGCCCGGACGCGCGCGACCTGCTGGTGCGCGGAGCGTACTGGGGGCTCGCGCTGGGGACGTTCTCCAACATCTTCCAGGTTGCCTCCTGGTTCATCTGGGGCGACGACGAGATCAAGTTTCTGGGAGGCGTCTTGGACATGACGCTGAACGTGTACTCGGGCGTCATCCCCCGCCTCTCCGCGCAGGCGTACGACATGAACCGGGGCGGGATCCTGCTCCTGGTCTACTCCTACCTGCTCGTGCGGCTCGCCCCCCCTTCCAAGGTGCGCACGCTGTGCGTGGCGGCCGGGCTGCTGGGGATGCTGCTGACGCTCTCCAGGTCGGTGATGCTGGGCCTGCTGGGGACGGTGATCGCGCTGCTGCTGAGCGGCCGGCGCCTGCGCATCACGCGCCGCAGGATGGTGGGGTCCGCGCTCACCCTCGCCGCGATCTGCGCGGTCCTCATCGCCAGCCCGCGCGCGTCGAGCACGGTGGCCGATGCGCTGGAGCCGCTGGGCCAGCGCTTTTCCGCGCGCGAAGGCTCGGCGAGCGTCCACCTGCGGCTGATAGACCGAGGGGTCGAGATCGCCACCAAGAGCCCCAAGAACGCGGTGGTCGGGATCGGCTACGGCAACTCGTTCGCGTACCTGCAGGACCTCTTTCCGGGCGACAAGTACGGCAACTTCCACTCGCTGTACCTCACGCTGCTCACGGAGTGCGGCGGGCTGGCGCTGCTGCTGGGGGTCGCGCTGATCGCGTTCGGGGCGTTCAAGGGAGGCGTCTACATCCCGCTGGTGGCCGGCTTCGCCTTCTTCAACATCTTCTACCAGACGAGCGCCGAAGCGATCTTCTGGTTCTCCCTCGTCCTGGGCTGGACGCGCCTGGGCGACCCCACGCTCGAGGCCCGCATCGCGCCCGCGCCCGCCGTGCCGCTCCCGCGCGCAACCGTGCCCGCGCCGGGCC